>JAGQQC010000016.1 GCA_020426395.1 Planctomycetaceae bacterium | reverse complement strand
TGACTACCGAAAATCGTGCCCGGCAAGTATACCGGGAACAGTTGAAAGTGGCTGCTGAATGGCTCAATCGACTTTCAGAAGTCACAGCGCCGCTTCGTAAAAGACATTCATTCGCGGAATGGATCGAGCAATTGATTTTTATTGCCCGCGATTTGGGGTTGCCCCCCCGCTCCTCTTATTCAAATGAAAAAACCGAGCGACAACAGGAACATCAGCAATGGGAATTCCTGGAAAAGTCGTTGTTTGATGCCGTTCGCTTTTGTGAGCAGTTCCAGATCGGCCAACAGAAAGTCAGTCTGACCGATTTTCAGTCACAGTTAGTCCACCTGTTGCAACGCATCCAGTATCCCCAGTCACAACGGGAAACAGGAGTCGTGCGCATTCTGGAAGCGTCGCAAGTTCGGAATTTGGAAATCGATTACCTGTTCCTCGCTGGAATGAGTGAAGGAACTTTCCCGCAGACCCGTCCCGAAGACTGTCTCTACAGTGAAGCGGAACGATTGCAGTTTCACGAGTGGGATATTCCGCTCGGTCACGCCACCACACGGACGCAGGAAGAGATGTTGCTCTTCTATTCCATCGTCACCCGTGCCCGCAAACAACTAACGCTCAGTTATCCCTCCGTCAGTTCGAGTGGCGAACCTCTGTTCCCGGCTCCATATTTTCAATCAGTTCAGGAGCTATTCAGTCCTGAAGCAGCTCCGGTTGAGCATGTGGGAAGTCTCGATCCGCTCCCTCAACGAGACTCGATGCTCACCACCACCGACCTGCGTTTGATTGCGACCGACGAAGCTCGTCTTCAGCAGCCAGAATTGTTTGCAACGTTATTCACAAAAACCGAAACGACGCCCGCCGCGCGGACAATTCTGGCTGCCACAAAAATGGCCCAGGCCCGGTTTCATGCTCACGGCTTCACTCCTTTCGAAGGAGTTCTTTCCTCAGGGTATAATCGGCAAATGCTGGCCGAACATTTTAGCCCTGAGTATCAATACAGCACCCGGCAGTTGGAAGGTTACGCGACTTGTCCGTTCAAGTTCATGTATGCCGAGTTATTTCGATTACAGTCACTCGATCCACCGGAAATCCGAACTGATTATCGCCGTCGTGGTATTATCACGCACGATATTCTCGCGGAACTTCATCGTCAGTATCGGGAAGATGGAGGAACCAATTTAGGCGACAATCTAAATCCTGAAGGGCTAAGCGAAGAGGGAGCCTGGGTTCAGAATTTGTTTCATCAACTCACGGAAGAAAAGCTGATCAATCTTCCGAGTGCCACGGAACTGGAACAAGTGCTTCTCGAAGTTGAGCAGGATCTCTTTCGGGAGTGGGGCGCCGCCTTTGGTCAACACTGGTCCGAATATTCAGAACAGTTCAGCGAGAACTGGGACCAACGTCCCGCCCCGCAATTTGTGGAACTTCCCTTTGGGACCGTGCCGACTGAAGATGGCAAAGTGGAACTCTTGTATGAAAGTGTCCAGTTCGGTCACATCGAAGGAGAAGCCCCTCCCGTCAGAGTACGGGGAAGAATCGATCGAATTGATGTTGGGAAGCAGGGGGGGCATGCCCATTACAACGTGATCGATTTCAAAACGGGTTCCGCGACGACTAAAACATTCAACCTGAAAGAAATCTGCTCAGGACGCAAACTACAACTCGCAATTTATACCCTTGCTGTCCAGCGTTTGGGGTTGTTTGGTTCCGATGCATTACCATTTGACCTGGGGTTCTGGCTGCTCGACGAAAAAGGATTCCGTCGCGGTTTGAAAGGACGCGGTCTTCCGAAAATTCTAGGGCAGGCCATCATTGAAAAATTGAATGCGATTCTTGACGAACTACTTCCCAAACTTGCCAGAGAAATTCAAAGCGGTTATTTCCCCGTCTATAACGAAGATGAAAATTGTGGGAGATTTTGTGAGTTCCGCACGATCTGTCGCGTAGGGCAAATTCGCTCTCTCCCCGATTCACTTGGAAAACAGTTTCAAGCCGGCATTGAAGAACCCTCCACGGTGGAGACGGAAGAAGGAGAGGGAGACTGATGAGCCTGCAATTCACAGAACAACAAGATCGTGCAATCAATACCAAAGATGTTTCCGTTGCGCTTGCCGCAGGGGCAGGCTGTGGAAAAACATTTGTATTAACTCATCGTTTTCTCAGTTACCTCGATCCATCCGGAGAACCGGATCCTCTCTCCCGAATTGTCGCCATTACTTTTACAGAACGTGCCGCTCGCGAGATGCGTCATCGGATTCGTGAAGCCTGTCGCACCGCTTTGGAACAGTGTGACGAACAACATGTTGATTACTGGCTTCGAATTCTTCGTGGGCTGGAAACGGCCCGCATTACCACCATTCACTCATTCTGCTCCGGATTTCTCCGGCGTCATGCAGTTGATGCCGGGCTCGATCCACAATTTGGTTTACTTGAACCTGCCTTTGCGGAACCGCTCCTGATCCGCCAGGTGAACGAAACCTTGCATGATCAACTTGAACAACGGAATCCCGATGCGCTGGCTCTCGTCCGGGAATATGGTCTGGAAAAAACAAGCCAGTATATTCAGAAGATGGTTTATCAACGGTTCCAGATTGAAACCCATCAATTCGAACTCAATGAAGTCGGTGACACCGCGAACATCTGGGTTGCCTATTACAAAGAGCATTTCCGCCCTCAGTTTATTCAAGGACTACTTGAAGACGATTCACTGCAGCAAATCCATTCACTTCTGTCGGCGAATGTCTGTAAAGCTCCCAAAATGGAGCAGCGACGTCAGGCGATCATTTCGGTTCTGGAGAACTTCAAGGAATGGCTCGACCCTCTCGTTCCCCTTCAGGAACTTCGCGACAACATGACCTTGGCGGGGGCTCAAAAACGTCATTGGGAGGATGAATCGATTCAGGAAGAATTAAAAACTCTATTCAAAGCGGCCAAGGAGGCAATTAACCCGATCGTCGAATTTGAAAGTCTACTTGAAAACGATCACGAACCACTGATTGAGCTGGGCCAGCAACTTTTCCGATTAGGCCAACAGGCCAGTCAGTCCTACACTGAATACAAACGCGAGCAGGGACTCCTTGATTTCGATGATCTCCTGTTAATTACACGCAATCTATTGCGAGATTCGGAATCGCTCCGCGCCCGGGCGGCGGAGGGGATCGACTATCTGATGGTCGATGAATTCCAGGATACCGACCCGGTGCAAACGGATGTGGTGCGGTATCTTTGTGAACAACAACTTCTGACGGGCAAGTTATTCCTGGTGGGGGATGTCAAGCAATCCATCTACCGATTTCGCCGAGCCGACCCGGAAGTCTTCCTTAATCTACGTTCGGAAGTGCCCACTGAAGGGCAGTTACCATTAAGTACAAATTTCCGCAGCCAGCCGGAAATTCTTCGTTTTGTGAATGTCCTCTTTCACGATGAAGTCGAAGAGAACTATGAACCACTTCGTCCTTTTTCCTCCGAACAGTTGACTCCCACACCAGCGATCGAGTTCCTTTGGGCCGACGAGCGGGCCTTCGATGATAACGCACGGGCTCCTGAACGCCGCAAAGTGGAAGCGGATTTTATTGCTCATCGAATTCGGAACTTGCTTCAGGATGAAACACCCCGTGTTCGCACACGCGATCCTGAAACAGGCGAAACGAGGCTTCGTCGTACGGAACCGGGCGATATTGTGGTTCTTTTCCGAGCGATGTCCAACGTGGCCCTCTATGAAGACGCACTGCGAAAACTGGATGTTGATTACTACCTTGTTGGCGGTCGTGCTTTTTATGCCCAGCAGGAAGTCTACGATTTTATTAATGTCTGCCAGGTTCTTGATGACCCGACAGACGAGATTTCCCTTGCGGGTGTATTACGGTCTCCTTTTTTCGGATTGGATGATGACACGATCTTTACACTCAAATATGAGCCTCACGGTTCCACTGAAGAACGCTCTCTGCATGCGGCTTTAACTGAGCCTCCTCCAACACATCTCCCTTCCGAACAACAACAGCAGCTCAAGCATGCGAACCGGATGCTAACGGAACTGCGTGAAAAGAAAGATCGTTGGCCGCTCGTCAAGTTATTCCAATATCTGCTTGATCATACCGGGTATGATGCTTCGCTACTCCATGAATTTATGGGGCCTCGCAAGATCGCCAACCTGCGGAAGCTGATCGAGATGGCCCGGCAGTTCGACCGAAGTGGTTTGTATACGCTCGCGGATTTTGTCGTCCGACTCAAAACAAGTTTGCGGGAAGAAAGTCAAGAAGAGCTAGCGACAACCCATCCGGAGACAAGCGACGTCGTCCGGTTGATGACGGTGCATCAGTCGAAAGGACTCGAGTTCCCAGTCGTTATCGTCGCCGATTGCTCCTGGACCCCTCGGGGAGGAGGAGAACCGGTTGCCTTTCATCCCCAGTTGGGGCCGTTAATCACTCCGCCGGAAAAACAGGGTGAAAAGCCGACCAGTCTCGGTCAGGAAATATACAAGCAGGAAGAAAAATGGGCCGATGCCGAGGAATACAAACGTATCTTCTACGTTGCCACGACCCGAGCCGCAGACATGTTGATTCTCTCTGCATCGTTCGATTCCACGGAAAGCCGTGCGTTACCCTGGATGCAGTTGCTCGAACGGAAATTTAATCTGCAAACGGGATTGCTCGTCGGCGATGCACTCCTCGGTCAGATTGCCCAACCTGGTTTGAATCCGGATGAGATTCCCCATATTCATGTTTGGAAAGAAAAGCCACCTGTCAAATCGGAACCGGCTGAGAAAACGGCCAGACTTCTACCGCTTTCTGAATTCGAACAAACTATTGCAGTAGCGGAACCCATTCCTCTGCCAGAGATTCTCTTGCCCCTGGATCCTGATTTTCGTGGGCAACAGGTTTTCAGCGTCTCCCTCATTGAACAGGTTGTCGCCCAATTATTTGAACGAGAATTTCCGCAACCCGAATGGGAACGATCCGGCGAAGTTATTGACCCCACGGCCACCATTGATCAAGCAACGACGTTGGGCGACATTGTGCACGCTGTGATTGAACGTCTCCCCAGAGAAGGGGACATCGATCTTGATCAGGAAATTAATCGCACCTGTGAACAATTACGCGTTCCAGTGAAAGAAGAAGTTCGTCAGCGGGCGCGAACATGCCTTTATGCATTTCTTGCATCTGAGCTGCGAGAAGAATGGCGAACTGCGGACGAATTGCATCGCGAGCTCGATTTCCTGCTTGAGTGGCCGCTTCATTCAGAAAACGTTTCCTCAGCAGATCAAATTCTGATCAGTGGGCAAATAGATTGCCTGTTCCAGACGGCAGCGGGGAAGTGGCGGTTGTGGGATTTCAAGACGGGGATTCATACTGACAAGGCGTATCTACTTCATCACTACCGTTTACAGCTCACGCTTTATGCCGCAGCAATTGAACAATTGCTGGGAGAAGTGCCAGAACGGATGGAGTTGATTCACCTTGGTCAGCAAATGACTCCGGTTGAGTACGTTCTCTACCCCGAAACTGTCACAGAGCTTTATCAACAGATTGATCAAGCGGTTCAATTTCTGAAAACAGACGCACCTATCACGGCAAGTTAAGCTGACAGAACACTATTCTTTGTCAGCCGTAACTTTGTTGACCGGATAAAACGCGATTGAGGTCTGAAGTGCGTGTTCACAGAAACAGCCCGAACCCGTTTCCGGGGCGAGTAGAATTCCGCCGGAAGGAATCAAACTGAGCCAACATCCACTGCGGACTCCCATGAACTCGGAGCGTTCTTTCGTTTCGAGGTCGTACATCCCATGATACTCAAACCGGCGGAATAGCATGTTGTTCGACGCCGTCATTACACCGCAACCATGCCAGTCAAAGTCGTCTGATTCCAAGACGTTTCCAGTACGCAATTCAACCGTCTGTTTGTTGTGATACAGCTTGTCTCCGATCAGCACCGGATGCGCGAGATGCCCACTGTGATGTTTTTTCCTGGCTTCATCTGAATGTTGCCATAACTCATACCCGTTCCGGGAATCGAACGCGTATGTATGGAAATTCTTATCCCGATCCGAACCGGTTACCAGCAAGGTCTCGTTTGTGTAGCTGAGATACGTCATGAATTCACACTTACTGAAGTCATAACTTTTCTCCCACTTGATGTCGCCCGTTTGAAGATCAAGTGCGACCAGATATTGGTATTGCTGAACAGGTTCCAGTAACCGGTTTTCTTTTTCTTCAATCGCTTGTGGATTTCGACTTTCGACGAAGTAGACGTTTTCTTCATCAATCGTAATCGTTGAGTTCAGAATGACACCATCTTCGTAAGTCCATTTCATTTCACCCGTATTAGCATCGCGGGCATAGAAGTTATCACTGGTAACGCGAGAGACGGAAGCGGCTTCGAAGTCCTCGAACCACTCTCCATTATCTCCCAGGTATTGAGCCCCGCGACTGGTGGCGGTACCGAGCAACATATCGTGAGTCACAGCCAGATATCCCCAGTTGTAGGCGACCCCGGAATCTGTTCGCTCAACATTATACGTCGTTACCAGTTCTCCTGTCTGTCCGTCGAATACGAAACAATCAGAATCCACCGCGAGGTAAAGGTATTTGTCTGTGGCGACCATATTGGAACCGTCCCGGGGCATATTCGCCCGACGCATTGTGGGAAGCTGTTTCGTCCAGAGGATCGTCCCGTTGTAGGCATCGATTCCAAACAGAATACGATCACCTTGTACATACATTCGCCCGTTCGCCGAAACAGGGGCCGGGTTACGGCCTCCCCGGTCGGGCATCGGACGTGAACCGGGGCGTCCCCACCAGAGGACCGACATTTTTCCTCCGATCAATCCATCTTTGCTGCACGACGAGTTGTCCGGATGCCCATACATATGGGTCCATTCGCCACTTTGCGGGAGCTTGTTTCGCTTGTATGTGATTAATTGTCCTTCTGTTTGTACGGTGCCTTCATCCAAAGAGAGATTACTGAACCACTCATTCAATTTCTCTGATGATGAACTGTCCGCTTCTGAATTATCCTCGGACTTCAGGCTTCCCAGACAGACAGTTCCACCTGCCGGTCGGAGTATCCGCCAGATTTCTTCAGACCATGTGGGGACCGTTCCCGTCTCAACCGTAATTTCGGAAGTGATCAGATTGGCAAACCAGGGGCCGAACGGAAGCAGCATTCCTTCCTGATGGTGGACTGTCAATCGGCACCCGTACACACCCGCATCATCAAACAGTCGGCGTATTTCTTGAACCTTATCCATGTCCTGTTCGACTACGATGACATGCATTTGCGATTGATTGACCAGTTCTGCCAACAATCGACCACTCCCGGCACCGACAACAACCGCATACCCTTTGGGGGTTCCTGTTTTGTCCACCATTTCTTTGGCAAGCTGTGCATAGAGGGGGGTTAACTCGTCTTGAGGGTAGATGTCCACGGACGGAGATTCGATGGGGAGGTAATCGAGTGTCGGATCGAATTTGAATAATTCAGAAACGAATTTACGACCATCTTTCGTGTTCCCTACGATCTGGAACTGATATTTCGTTGTCAAATCCAGGTCACTTAATGTGGTCTGATGCCGCGTTTCCTCACTGGTGGTGGGGACTTTCTTCAAGGCTCCTCCTTCGGGCATCATTTCCAGATAGGTATTCGCAGGCACCCGACTTTGCCAGGTAATAAGGGCTTCCCCTCGTTCATTCAGTTTGACGAACGGACCACTCAAGACTTCCCGAGCGACATCTTCCGGTTCATTCCCGATCGCCAGCACACTGCACAACACCAACAGGAGCACAGCGGCGATAAAAGAAAACAATAGTCGAACGAAATCCTCCCGCTTCCATTTTTCCGTCCGCGCAATGGCACGAGGCTGACGGGTTGAATCGGAGAGAACGGAATTCTGTTCATGATTGCGAAGCATAGGAAATTCTCTTGTGGCAGAGTGAATTATTAAAAGGATGTCGCAGGTTCAATCTCAAAATTGATTGAGTTCAATGATTATTCAGAAGAGGCAATTTCTTCTTCGGAACCGAAGGCGTGTACATGACCACGATCGGTACTGACGATTAAGCGGCCATTGGCAATCGCCAATCCATAAACCGCTCCTTCTGTGGGCAAGATCATTCGCAGACGTCCTTGCTTGAGGTCGTAGACACCGACTTCATTCAAGCCACCCGCATAAATCAGGTTGCCCGATTGAATTAAGGTAAAGGGGTGATCGCAATCAGTCTCCCAGGTGACACACTCTTTGAGCATCTCTGTCAGCTTGTCAATTCCCTGACTGAGTTGATCGATCTGCTTTTGTAGCTCTTCTTTTAATTTGTCGTCTTTGACATCTTTGAACGTTTTGCCAAGTTGTTTCTTGCGCTGCAGCAGCGTCGTTCGTTTAGAGAACGTGTCCACATATTTCTGATGCTCAATAGCAACCAGTTTTTTATCCTGATGTACCAGGGTAAGTTCTCCAGTGACCAGGATGTGATTGCCATCGAAGCTGGCAAGTTGTGATTCCTGGTCTTCGCTGTGAATGGAAACCGTTCCTGTAATTCCTGGGCCATAGATCAGTTGATCGTCCTTGAGAATTGCGTAGGAACCCATCGAGTCACCGTCAGCCTGATAAAGCCGCTTGCCGGTTGAACGCTCAAAGACAAGCGGACGATGTCGGCCCGTTGTTACATATAATCGATCTCCCGAAGCGAGCATGTAGCCTTGGGCGGGGAAGTCGGTCATCGGTTTTCGATAAACTTCCTCACCGTTATTTGCGTTCAATGCACACAGGTAAACACTTTCGGATGGAAAAACTCCCGCGCAGAAATAAGCGGTTTCCCCCAGCACGACAACTCCGGTACGGATGGCCCATAAAGAGGTCAATCGGCCATTGGAGGGAACACGTCGGTCTTCTTTTCCAGTTTGTTTTTTCCAGATCAGTTTACCATCGGCACTGTTCAGGCAGTAAACGTAACCGTCATCGGCACCGACATAGACTTTTCCATCGGCTACGGTGGGGGCCAGCCGAACGGGACCTTCCGTATAAAATCGCCAGAGTTCCTCACCCGTTTTCAAGTTGAGGGCAAAGACTTTGTCTTCAACAGAGGAACCAAAATAAACGACATCCCCCACAATCGCGACGTGAAAAGCTTTGTCATATTCCTGCCGGTTTTTTAAGCCGAAGACACGATGCCAACCATCCCACTTGGCTGGTTCATCCCAGGCAGGGCTAGGGCGGTGTCGAGATTTCCAAACCCATTTCTCTTCGAGAAAACCGTTCAGTTTCTCGGTGGTCACGCCCGATCGGGAGTAATCGTGATAATAGGTTGGCCAATCTTCAGCACGGGAAACAGTCAGTAAATTGAAGAATAGACCACAACTGAAAAGCAAATATCGCATCAGTTTTATCTCTGGGTTAAGGCAGGTAGAAGAATCGGGAGGTAAGTAGAATTCAGGCGGGAAAAAATCGGCTCATTCAGTGTAACATCCGGGGTAACCCGTTCACCAGATCGACTCTCGTTCAATGAGCTGAATGAGGAACAATCCTGTAAATACTCGCTTTTGTTCGATTTACACACTGAACGAACTGCTCCTGTTTGTCAGGTGGTGACAATTTTTCCTTCTTTTAATGTCAGCACTCGGTCCGCGTAGTTACGAATATCAGTACCGTGGGAAACGACGAGAACAGTCCCTCCCTCTTTTCGGTACTCGTCCAGCAAGCCCAATACCTGGGCTGCATTTTCCGGGTCAAGGTTTCCTGTCGGTTCGTCCGCCAAAATAACGGAAGGTTGATGAATCATAGCACGAGCCAGGGCGGTACGCTGTTGTTCGCCCGCACTCAGCATTGCCGGAAAACTTTCCGCCCGAGAATCGATCCCCAGACGTTTCATCATCTTTTCAACCGCTTCATTATCCTTTGTCGTTTGTCCCATGCGGATGTTGTCTCGCACATTGAGATAAGGGACGAGGTGGAACATTTGAAAAACGAAGCCAATCTTTTCAGATCGAAATCGACTCAATTGAGCTGGAGAGCAATTGGTGACTTCTGTCTCGGCAACGACGACGCTACCCGATGTTGGTTGCAGCAATCCTCCAGCGATGAGCAACAAAGTTGATTTCCCCGCGCCACTTGGCCCCTGAATGGTGACAAACTCACCCGGTTCGATCGAGAAGGTGATGTCGATCAACGGCTCGATCAATTTTCGACCGGTGGCGAACTGTTGTCTTATTTTGCGAAATTCAATCATACTCATAATTAGATTGTCACTAATCTTGCCGAAGTGTTCGAGCCGGATCACGAGTGATCGCGAACAAGGTCGGAATCAGACTGCAAATCGCAGTGAACAAGGGAGCCATCGTCAACGATTGTCGTAACAGTTGCCAGTCTATTTGGATACTTTTGGAAGTCAGTTCAAACAGGTTCGGACCGTATGTTATACAGAGCCAGGTTGCCACAGCATAACCCAGCACCGCTCCCGCGAGTCCGATTAAAATTGCCTTGCCGACGAATAGCACCCCGATCGATCCCGAGTCGTAACCCAGAGCACGCAGTAATCCAATCTCGGAGACTCGCTGGCGGGCGTTGATCATTCCCAGGGCGATTAACCAGGCTGCACAAGTCACAAGCAAGAGGGGGGAGACAAACCGGATTGTTTTGGCCATCAACTGACGTTGGCGAGCGCGCGTTTCGGCCATTTCGGAAAGGAGAATCACTTTGGCTTCTGGTAGTATGGATTCCAATTCTGTGCGCAAAATACCCAGCGGGTTTTGATCTGACGTCAAACAGAGACAATCAATCGCCTTGATTTCATTTATCTCATTTGGTAACTCCAGGGCCGCTTGCACATCATCCAGATTTCCAACGACCCGTAAATCATCTGCCGTTCCCAATTCTGGCATCAGGCGTGCTACTGTGAATGACTTTTTACCGATCGTCAGCTGCGCGTCTCGCTTGAGATTAAGTTGGGTAGCGATCTCGTGTCCTACCTCAACAGTTCCGGGTTCGATATGCGGTGACATATCCGGTTTTTTCATCCCGGGAGGATATTTTTCCTCCGAAAGTCCGGTGACGATTGCGGAAATTCCATTCAGATCGACGGGCTGATGCAACGTGGCCACGAGGTGGTTATAAGAGACATTCCCTTGCTCGACTAAGCGATCCAAGACGGCTTCTGGCATTGTCTCTTCAGTAAAACCAGCAAGATAAAAACGAGTCATATCTGCTTCGCGTGGAATGATTCTCAGGTTGAATCCCAGGTTGCGGGTAATTCGGCGGGTTTCCCGCTCGGCTGAGGTTTGAATCATGGAGACGGAAACAAAGATTCCGACGGTCAGCGCCACCGCCAACACCGACCAGAATGCATTGCCACGATGGTAACGCAGTTCCTTGAAGATAAGTTGGATCGGTTTCATATAGCAGGGCTCGTCAGCAAGACTTCTAACGCAAATAAAGCAGAAACAGAATGGCGAGGTTTTTTCATTCTAGGGGATCGAGTGCTGGGAGAGAAGTGGGGACTGGCTACGATCTGCGCATAAGAAAAACGCGTTCAGTCTGAAACTGAACGCGTTTTGTGAATTTCCGATGAATGAATGTCGTTTCTGAATAGGAGAAATCACAGCCTTCGATATTTATTCCCAGACCCTATCGATAATGGCGATGGGGAACTGTGTAATGTGTTTGGGTTGCTGAAGGGTCCTCTGGAGGAGTGATCGGAGCGAGTGGCGGATCTTGACCCGCTTTGGGAACCTGGTGAGGTTCAGAATAAATCGGGGCGTGTGATGGAGCTGCCGATTCATACACGGGATAACCACAAGCGGGTGGATATCCACATCCACAGGTTTCTGGAAAACCGCAACCACATGTTTCCGGATAACCGCAGCCGCAGGTTTCAGGTAGCGAGCAGGTTACTTCTGGCACTTGACAACCACAAGTTTCGGGAACTTCGCAACCACAGCTAACCGGGGCTTCACAGCTACAGCCGATTTCAGGCATCGAACATTCCGGCATCACTTCTGCACAACTGCCGCAATCAGGCTTATCTTTCTTACACCAGAAACCAATTTTTTTGCAGTGCTGTTCCGTGATCCCGGTGCAGGGGTTGTACTTGTAGGAACAGTGATAACAGCCCGTCATAGAGAAAACGAGTAGTAAACCGGCGCAAAGCATCCCTGTTGATTTCATGGTTTCCCCCCATATTGGAATGCAAGGTTTTATTCCCATCCTGGGAAAACCTGCTATTCCGCTTCCGACAACAAATCACTTTGCCGGAAGAACTGTGTTCATTACTGACTTAATACTTCAGAATTGGCTAAATCCGAGCTGTTGATAATGAGGCTCGCCTGCCTCCAGTCGGTCAGCGCTAGTCATTCGCCAGTATCGTATCGTCGTAATGATTAGGGGGACTTTACCGAATTTCACGCTTTGAATACTTAAACCACTTGAGCGGATTATCAAGGTGAAAATCCTTCGCGTCCGAATGAAATCAAGTGTTGGAACGCCGTCCGATTATTTGAGCGTAGTCAGAACGGAATCGGAAATTGATTTCATCTTGTCCAGAATCTTCTGGTGCAACTTATCTTTGACAGAGACGACTTCGGGATCGGTCGAGTTGATCAGGTTCGTCGTTTCTGCGGGGTCGTGGACGAGGTTATATAATTCGTCCCGCTCCGGATTAAGAAAGTCGCGAGTCAATTTCCATTCAGGTGTTCGATACATTCGCATGTGGGTTTTTGATTGATGATGCGTACTGTACTCAGCGTAGAGGTCGTTTTCCCACTCTTTGGCTTCGTCTTTGATGAGCGGAACAAAACTGCGCCCGTACAACGTCGCTACTTCGGGGGCTTCGACATCGGCCAGATCAAGTAAAGTTGCGAACCAGTCGAGATTGGTGACAGTTCCCTCGACCACTTGTCCAGGTTTGATCATTTTCGGATAACGAATTGCCAACGGAACACGAATCGAATTGTCATACATATTGGGACGCTGTTTCTCTGGAACATTTTCCGTTCCTTTAGGAAATTCCGTCAGGATCCAGTGTCCATTGCCTTTGTGCCAAATCCCGTTGTGCCCCATGTTGTATCCATGATCGCTGCTGTAGATCACAATGGTGTTTTCCGTCAGATTCAGCCGATCCAATTCTTCCAGCAAACGGCCAATATTCCGATCCACACTGGTGACGGAAGCGAGATACTCCTGTGTTTTCCGTTTAACCATCTTGACGTTCAGCTTCGGATAATCTGGATTGGGAATTTTCGGATCGAGGTCCTTGTAAGGAGCCCAGTCAGAATCCGCCACGGGTAACCAGGGAGCATGCGGTGCCCGATAATGAACTGACAGCAGAAACGGTTGATCGCTTTCTTTTTGAATAAAATCAATCGCGTCGTCAGTCAGAATGTCGGGGAGCAGGCCTTCCAGTTGTTGTTCTTTTCCGTTGACTTCTAACGTTGGATCTTTGGGTTTGTTTCCTCCGGAACGGAATCCCATGAAGTATTCATAACCGAAATGTTGCGGATGAAATTTGTCCTCTGTTCCCAGATGCCACTTTCCAATTAATCCAGTTCGGTAACCCGCTTCTTTCAAGGCACGAGGCCAGACCGGATGGGATGTATCAAGTCCCAGTGTTGGCTCATTGCGGGGATTAATCCAGTCAGTGATACTCAGTTCTGAACCATATCGCCCCGTCATCATCTCAGCCCGAGATGGGCTGCAGACGGGGGTCACGGTGAAGGCGTTGTTGAACGTGGCCCCTTCATTATAGATGCGATCCATGTTCGGTGTTTTCGCATGTGGATCACCTGCATGACCTGTTGCCCAGGCGGCGTGATCATCGGAAAAGATGAACAGGATATTCGGTTTCTCGGCAGC
Source organism: Planctomycetaceae bacterium (assembly GCA_020426395.1). Lineage (GTDB taxonomy): Bacteria > Planctomycetota > Planctomycetia > Planctomycetales > Planctomycetaceae > Polystyrenella. The sequence continues at coordinate 8,088 of JAGQQC010000016.1, read as the reverse complement.
ATAAACAGCTTGGATGGTAAGTGAGAAAACGAACGTAATTGCCAAAAGAGATTTCATGAATCTGAGACGCATAATTCATCAATTCCTGTTGAGTGCCATCCTGAAACAAGGATATCCGCAACTTGCGGACAACCTTGCTTGAGATTTTCGGGGTCTTTATTGAAGTGACCCTAAAACCCTCTGAGAGGGACTTCAGTCATTTATTGGTTCAAGGGTATTTTCACCTTCGCCAGATAAATGCTCGTTTTCTTTTCATGGGAAGAATAGTAACTGACCCAAAGCAGACCATCTTTCCAGACCAGACCAGCGTAACTGGTGTCGCCTCCCGATGGGAGCTTTTGGAATTCGGTCAGTTTACCGGTTTCCGGATCGATCCAGCAGAGCGACGTGCGTACTGGTTTGTCGTATAAACGAACCGCTGCCACAAACCGTCCATCGGGTAACTGAATCATATGAGGACCGCCCAGCTTGACGCCGGTGCTCTTGAAATCCCATTCGGTATACGGTGGATGGGATGTTCCCCAGATACCACTGGAATCAGAATCGCGGTTATCACGACGTAGCAGGCAGTAGGCAGTATCGTCAGTTGTGAAAACTAACGAACTCTCATTTGTGTACCCTTGATCGTTGAAGGGTTTCACGAGTGGGCTGAAATCTTTTCCGTTAGGGGAAGAATACAGAACGGTCCCTCGTTTGCCACCGGTGTGGTAACCCACGCCATAACAGGTTCCTTTGTGCCAGGTGACCCGCCAGAGCCAGTTGTTTTTGTCGCCGACCAGAACGGGGTCCGACCAGGAGCGACCATCATTTGAAAACCAGACGTACGATTCATGGCTATGAGTTGTCGGAGTCTCGCCCGCTTTTTTCTGTTTATCGAAAGCAGACATATATCCGGCTCCGCACAGCATCAATTGTCCCTCTGGAGAAACCGTGATTTTTGCGTCTCGTAAATCGGCGATGTCCGAGGTGATAAGGGCGGCCGACTCCCAGTTATCGCCATCCTTCGAGACGAGAACTCGCAAAGCTCCATCAGGTGAAACGTGTTTTTCTCCCTCACGGAAAACGCAGAACCATTCTCCATTGTGAAAGACGAGATCGGTGAACGCATTGTGCGGCGCTTTGTCCCAAATTTTTTGGACACTGACAATCTCGACATTATCCTCAGCTTGAAGGGAAGGGGGGCACAAACCAAGGACCGCCAGGCAAAGCAATGCCGACTTCAGTTTCAAAGTATTCATTCAAATTCTCTCATCGTGGTTGAGACTGGTAGTGAGTGATCGATCTTTTCGTTTGTTCGAGCATACCGGGAACTAAATACGTGAGACAACTTAAATGCGGATTAATTGTGGCTAGACTCTCTATTTCAGGCTATTTTCGCGTAACGAGCAAGTTCTGGTTGTACAGAGTCAGCCCATAACGAATTGACTTTACCTGCACAGGAATCGAGCCGATTCCTTTCCTCCGCATGAGATTTATGCGAAAATCCGCCTGTTCTCCAGGGAGAGATGCGAACAACTTTCGTTCACCTCTTCTTGATGCCGTTCAGCCTTATATAGAAAGCTTTCCTCTCCATGCGACCAAATCGTCTGCGCGAATTACTGAATGCCGATAAACCCTCTCTCGGTACCCATGTGCATCTTTCCTGGCCAACGGTCATCGAGTTAGTCGGACACTCGAAACAGTTTGATTATGTCGAATTCGTAGGAGAGTATGCTCCCTATGACCTGTACGCGCTGGAGAATATCGGTCGGGCGATTGACCTGTTCGACAATTTTTCCGGCATGATGAAGATCGAGCAGGAACCTCGCCTGCAACTTGCGATTCGATCTATCGGTTCCGGTATCCAGAACCTGTTGTTCGCCGACATTCGGACTGTGGAAGATGCTGAAGCCTGCGTCAAAGCAACCCGAGCCGAGTGCCCCGGTTCGGATGGGTTACATGGGGTCGGAATGCGCCGGGATGTCGGATTCGTCCTGGAGGCGGGGACTCCGGCTTTCGTTAAAGCGCTTGATGATGCCGTTGTCGCTGTGATGATGGAGAAGGTTCCCGCTATCGACAACATGGAAGCCATTATGAATGTGAAGGGAATCGAGATGGTCCAGTTCGGTCCCGCGGACTACTCCATGAATCTCGGACTGACTGGGGAAATGAAACATCCGAAAGTCATCGAAGCGGAAGAACGACTGATTAAAACAGCCTTAGAGATGGGAGTTGCTCCACGAGCGGAAATCGGATCACCCGATCAGGCCAAACGCTATCTTGATCTGGGAGTGAAGCATTTTTGCATGGGAACAGATGTGTCAATTTTATACGAGTGGTTTTGCCAGAAAGGCGATAGTCTCCGTAAGACGCTCGATGGTTCTGCAGAAGGAGCCAGTGGGAGTAGTGTTCAACGCGAAGAATCTGGCTACCGCGGATGATTGCTTAGGCTGTGTATTGGTCCTGTCTTTTCTGTTTTGGCGATCTTTCTTTGGTGTCCTGGATTACCAATTCTGGATTGGGGTATCAATTATTTCATGTAATTCTGAAAAACGTGTTGACTTGAAAAAGGGAAACGACTATTTTCCGCCGCGTCGATCAGCGGGGCCTCTTAAATGGTCTTTTGCATTGCTATAACGTCTTGATGGAATTCAAGTTGTATTTTTCATCTCTTGTGGCAAGGATGTCCCAAACAGAGATGACAGGCATGAGTTTCTTTAGAAACTGTGCAGGCCTGGGCCGTGAGCAAGGATGCAAATCGGTTTCAGAGCCATTTTTCACTACTTAACGTTACAATCGCCCCCGGGAGCGGATTGGTCACCTTAGCCCCCCTAGGTAAGCCGTCCCTTCCGGGTTTTTTTATGCGCTGATTTGGGTGTATTATTTTGCGGCACAATTGTGGTTTGGTGGATATTTTTGATGCAGTTGTATTGATTTGCAACACATTGTCTTTCGCCAACTAAAGAGAGTTCTTCGTCCATTTGGTCAAATTGAACTATAAATAGAGCAAAATCAAAGAAATATCTAAAAAGAAACCGAATGGCACATGGACTGCATGGTAAGTAATTGCCTTCGGGGGTAAGCGTTGGCCCGCACTTACTTCCATCTGGCACATACAGAGCGTTACAAGTTTATTCTTGTGACGCTCTTTTTTTATGTCTTGCAGGATAGTGGGTATATTTACACTGTTTTATGCTATGCACACATCGGTCACATGCCCGCACGGTTCAACCGCTCTATGAGGTCTTCACTCAAGGGCCGGGTTTGTGCTACGAAGGCTTGATCAAGGTGACGAGGCTCCCGGGCACCGACCAGCATCGATGTCACCGCAGGTTGGTGGATCACCCAACTGAGTGCCAACTGAATCATGGACATTTCGGTTTCTTCCGCCATCTGACTCAGTTCTTCGACCACCTGAAAACCGCGGTCGGTGAAGTAAATTGGCTGATGACCAGGAATCACGTCAAATCGGGAGCCAGCAGGGACTTCACCATTGCGCGTGTATTTTCCCGTCAGAAACCCAGCCCCCAGCGGGCTGTAGCTCAGAACTCCAATTTGTTGGTCCTCACAGAGTGGCAACAGGTCGGCTTCGATTTCCCGCTGGACGAGGTTGTAGGGAGGTTGAATGGATTCAAACCGGGAGTGACCTCCCTCAGCAGACCAGAGTGCTCCTTTGGCAAGTTGCCAAGCGGAGAAGTTACTGCACCCGATGTATCGCACTTTTCCTGAGTGAACGAGTTCCTGTAGAACTTCTAACGTCTCTTCCAGGGGAGTGGTTTCATCCCAACTGTGCAGTTGATAGAGATCGATACAATCTGTCTGCAAACGCCTCAGGCTTTCTTCTGCGGAACGCAAAACATGTTCGCGGTTCAGGATGCCATTCACTTTGGTAGCCAGGACGATTTGATCGCGACAGCCACGGGATTGAAGCCAGTTACCAACGACCTGCTCTGATGCACCCGCAGCATAGGCCGCTGCAGTATCAAGAAGATTGATCCCTCTTTCGTACGCATAGTCTAGCACTGCAAAGGATGTGTTTTCATCGATTTCGCGTCCAAATGTGACGCACCCCATACCAATGGCACTGACGTTCAAATCAGTTCGCCCCAGTTGTCTACGTTCCATCATTCCTGACCGTTAGTTGCTTGATTCTATGTAAATTCGGGAAATCTGATTGCGAATACGTTCGCACAGGAAGTCGGTTTATCAGCTTCACTCTAATGATTGTGTCACACCGCTCTCCGAAGCCTCGTACAAACCATAGACCGTTTTAACAATTCGTAACACTTCTGCATTACTGACAGGGGGTTTTTGAAGTCCAGCACTACTTCTTACCGCCGCTCGAACGAGTCGCGAATAAGGGTTGCCGGCTGAATCAACCTTAAACTCATGAATCAACTCGGGATTGTCCGATTGATAGTCCTGCCAGACCAGTGGTGTTTCTTCCAGCGATCTCAGTTCCAACCAACCCTGGGAGCCCCAGATACGAATTTTTTCGTGGTATTTGCGCTTGAGATAATATCCCGAGGTTAATGTTCCAAAGGACCCATTGTCGAATCGGAGTGCGACGGCGGCGGAATCTTCGATGTTGATCGGTTGTCCGCCGACGTTTCCCGCAAAACCTGTCACGTGGGTGATACGGGAATCAGTCACATAAGAAGCGAGATCAAGCCAGTGAATTCCAAGCCAGGCCAGGTGCCCACCGCCAGATCGGTTTCGGTCCGCAAACCAGGCTTGATGATAACTTTCCCGTGTCAGACGGGTTTGATCGGCGATCAAGTGCATCTCCAGTCCGTAGATCTTGCCAAGCGTACCGTTGGCGATTAATTCTTTCGCTTTTAAGTTCTCCGGGTTGAGGCGATTCGCGAATGCCAGCATCAAGTTTCGTTCTTTTTGCTCAGCCAACTTGACCAGTTTTTCAAAGTCAGTAGCACGGACACAGGCAGGTTTTTCAGCGAGCACATGACAATTCGCATTCAGGGCCAGTTCAATAACGGGAGGAGCCAATTTCGCTTCCATGCTGATGAGGGCCATTTCCGGTTTCTCTTTTTCCAGCAATTCCTCATAGCTACTATAGACGGCCGATAATTTATCTCCCAGTGCTTCGCGGGCTTTTTCGACGACAGCCTGGTCCGGATCTGCAAGCACAACGGAACTGACCTCTTCGGCATTGGCGAGACCAGTATAATAAGCGGAGAGATGAGCCCCTCCCGCGTGAGTCAGTAATCCAACTTTAATACCGACCGATTCCGGTTCTGCTCCCATCAGACCTACAGGAACGCACAGAAAGAGTAACAAACCTAAACTCCATACTCCCATTTTGCTCCTGTTGTTAAGACGAAATTTCATGATGATCTCTTGGTTAAATGACTTGAGAGGAATTGAAGAAAAACGCGACTCTTTCAGGTGAAGGAGTCGCGTCGAGTGGAGGTCGCTTAAGATAGCCCTGCTGAAATTAAACCTGGGGTTCCCAACCGGGTTCGTATTCCCGTTTCCAGTGTTTCATGGCAGATTCATCTCCAATAATGTGACCGTTTTCCGGATTGCAGTTCAACGTACGGCCAGTCCGCTGAGAGATGTTGCCTAAATGGCAGAGCAAGGTGCTTTTATGACCTTCCTCGATCTCCGCATTGAGCTTCAATGGTTGATTCGTGCGGATCGCCGTCAGGAAATCTTCGATGTGCTCAATGTCGCCTCGGTTACCCGGTTCTTCGAGCACTACGGCATCTGTTTTGTTGTAGACCACGATCGCGCCATCATCTTTAATGACGATGGAGCCATTTTCTCCAAAGAAGGTGACGAAGTCATCTTTGTGTCCATTACAACTGCGTCCTTCCCACGTAATCATCTTGCGATCAGGAAACTCAAAGGCAACGGTATGAGTATCTGGAGTCTGTTGATCATCCTGGAAGGCATAACGTCCGCCGCTGGAGGTAACTTTAATCGGATAATCGACTCCCAGTCCCCAGCGGCAAAGATCGATGGAGTGGACACCGTTATTGCCCAGTTCGCCATTCCCCCAATGCCAGAGCCAGTGCCAGTTGTAATGAATCCGGTTATCGACATAGGGAGTTCGAGGAGCGGGGCCTTGCCATAATTCGTAATCGAGATTTTCTGGAACCTCAGCAGGCTTACCAGTTCCAATGCTTCCCCGGTTCGCCGCATGGTGGGCACTGGCTGCATACACACGACCGATTTCTCCTGCTTTGAGTAGTTCAATCGCTTTTTGAACTGTGGGAGAACTTCGTCGCTGCGAACCCATCTGGACTGCCCGGTTATGTTTCCGGGCTGCCTGGATCATCAACTCTCCTTCATAGGGATTGTGACAACACGGTTTCTCTACGTACACATGCTTGTTATGGGCACATGCAATGATAGTTGCCGGGGCGTGCCAGTGGTTCGGGGCTGCGCAAACCAGGGCATCCACTTCAGCATCGTTGAGAATGTCATTGAAATCCCCAGTCACTTTGGGTCTCGGGGCGCCGGTTTGCTCGACTGCAGAAGCTCCTGTTTCGACACGACCTGAATCGGTATCACAAACATAGCGAACTTCCACACCGGGTTGTTTGGCAAAGCTGGTCGCGAGTGAACGACCACGAGACATTCCCATGACTCCGATGACCACTTTTCGAGGTTCGTCATCCGCTGCCCGGGCGACCGCTGAATGAAGTACCGTCATTCCGGCGGCTCCTAATGCGGTTTGTCCTAAAAATTGTCGGCGATCGAGACCTTCCGTCATGCGATCTTCTCCTCATTGGTCAGGGAGTTCGATTAAACGAGAACTCGGATGTATTTTTGAATGAACACACAAATCAATCTTTGTTTAAGTGTAATCCTGGCCCAAGGTGAGATCAATCAAAATGCATACACTTTATTGTTTTGTAGCAGTGGAGTTCTTCGTTTCCTGTGGAAACTTGTGAAGTTCAAGGGACGGAACAATTGCAGGATCTTTCGGCGGGGGTTAATTCTTACATCGTAAATTGGAACCATTCCAACAATTCTCATTCCCATACTCAAAGACAAAATCTGATGATCATTACCCGAGTGATCCTGCTACTGGTTTGCTCCAATATTTTTATGACCTTTGCATGGTATGCCCACCTGAAAAACCTGAATCACAAGCCGTGGATAATGGCCGTGTTCGTGAGTTGGGGGATTGCGTTTTTTGAATACCTCTTGCAGGTTCCCGCCAACAGAATTGGTTTTACAGCGTTGACCCTTCCGCAATTAAAAATTTTGCAGGAGGTCATCACCCTTTCGGTCTTCATCCCCTTTGCAATTTTCTACATGAAGCAACCCCTTAAACTTGATTTTCTGTGGGCAGCCATCTGCCTGATGGGGGCTGTTTATTTCGTTTTTCGAAATAATGGCTCTTGAACCTCAAGGTATCTTCAACGCGATGTTGTTCCTGTACTCGAGATCTGAGATAGTATGAGGTCGCAGGTCTGCGGGTTCTTTGCAGTCGTTTTTTTCAGCAGGCATGCCTTCTTCCAGTCCAAATAGAAAAACAACGGCTGATGAGAAAGTACTTTCATGGGCCAGGATGATCAAGGTAATACCAAGTTTGGTACGTTCGGAGGTGTATTCACCCCCTGTACTCTGACGATCCTCGGCGTCATCATGTTTCTCCGTTTTGGTCAGGTCGTCGGCCAGGCCGGAATTATTTACGCGCTCTTGATTGTCGCTGCTTCAAAGTTGATTACGACTTTGACTACGTTGTCCCTTTCCGCCATCGCGACCAATACGAGGGTTCAAGGAGGTGGGGCGTATTATCTGATCAGCCGCAGCCTGGGAGTGGAATTCGGCGGCGCGATTGGAGTCGTGTTCTATCTTGCTCAAGCGATTTCCGTAGCGATGTACATCATCGGTTTTACGGAAGCCTTCCTCGGGACATTCGGTATTGATGAAGTGCATTTCATCTCGATTGCTACCATCGTCAATATCGGCACTTTTATCTGCGTCTATGTGGGGGCGAGTTGGGCCATCAAGGTGCAGTATTTTATTCTGGCGGCACTACTGGCGTCGTTGCTCTCCTTTTTTGCTGGGGCGATTCCTTCGATTGATCTCAGTCTGATGCGCACTAATCTCTCCCCGAATTTCGAGGAGAAC
>JAGQQC010000169.1 GCA_020426395.1 Planctomycetaceae bacterium | reverse complement strand
GATGTCCCTGGAGGCGGGAAGTGGCCCGTTGCTCGCTGGAGGGCACTCTGGAATTTACCTGGAGGGACTGTCAGGCGGGGCGATTCTAGTCACGCAATCCCACCTGCTGCAATAGTCGGTCCGTTTCCTGGTATGCTTCGGTGACCCATTCGACGATTTTGTCGGGTTCGGGCGAGTATTCCAGTTCGAGAGAGATAGCTCCCTCGATATTCAGCTTGCTGATTTCTTCCAGGTAGGGGAGAAATTTAACCACTCCCCGGCCTGGCGGCAGATCGCCGTGCACTTTGCCATCGCAATCTGAAATGTGAACGTGGATCGCCCGGCCCTGCAAGCGTTGCAGTTCTTCCGGAGCGACATCGGCCAGTTGCAGATGCGAAATATCGATATTGGCATTCACGGCTGGATGATCCACATCGTTCAGGAATCGTACCATGTTCTCCACGTTGTTCAACAACGAGAGGGGAAATGGTTCGAGTTCTAACGCAATTTTTATACCAAGTTCTGCGGCATACTCTCCCAGCCCCCGGCAATTTTCGACAGCCCAGCCCCATTGTTCCTCGGGGGGAATGACTTCTCGATTCCAGATGTACTCTCCAAGCACCAGCAGCAGGTTATCGGCTTGGTATTCGTAACAGAGGTCCAGATAGGCCTGGCAACGGTCAAGATGAAACTGTTGAACGGAGGGGTTCAAGTCGATCAGACCGGTGGCGACACAGCAGATCGAGACGATCGGCAGTCCCTGTTTCTGGCACTCAGCCGGGATTAGACGCCGTTCCTGAATAGGAATATCCAGCGGATCAGTGAAGATATCGATGCAGTCAAAACCGATTTCTGCAGTCTGGGCGATTCCCCAGGCGGTTTCTCGTCCTGTTTGAGCCCAGGCGGAATTGATTAATCCCAATTTCATGGTGTTGAATGTCCAATGTGGTTACTGGAGCGAAAAAATCGTCTGACTTTCCCCAAGTCAGGTAAGGTCAGCATTTCCCGGATTGTAACAAATTCAACCTGTTGGAGTAGGAGCTGGAGAGCCCCGTTTTCGCGTAGATAACCGTTATAACCACTACTTTTTGGGGGGGAACGCTGAAATGAGGGGTTGCTTGCCCTGTTCAGAAGAGTTCTACTGTAGTGAGAATAGGCAAATTACGAATTAAGTAAGGATTACTTCTATAGATAAGGACAGGATTGCCGGCAAGATAACCCCCCTCAGCAGTTGAAACAGGCGAGGAAATTCCGTGAATAAATTACAGACAACGTTGGTCTCTCTAGTCGCAGTGGTTCCGGCAGTGATTTTTGCTGTGGTCCTGGCGCTTGCGATTGGGAATTTCGGTGGCAATATGGGGGGCGGCATTTGGGTCGCCAACGGCCTTGCGCTTGTTTGCACCGGGATGATTGTCTGCATTCCGTTCGTTTTGCTCTACCAGCATGTTAAAGAGCGAAAAGCAGAGCGGGCAGCAGAGGAAGAAGCGGCCAGCGAGGAAACGGACGAAGGAGATGAGGGTGAAACCGCCGTCGCCACTGAAGATTCGTTCGATGAAGAGTCTACTTCCGACATGCTGGGTGAAGACTTCTTCGATGACGGTGATGAATTGGGAACCTCCGGAGTGCTTGTCAGCGAAACATTGACTGGAGACGAATTTGAAGAGGAAATGAGTCGCGACGTCTTCGATGACGAAGATCTGATGGACGACGAGTCGGGAATTCTTGTTTCTGAATCGACCGATGAGTTGGATCTTGGTGTCCAAGAAATGGAGACCGCCGATGCGTTGGAGGCCTACTCAGGTTCGGATTTAGATTTGGAGGATGAGGAAGAAGCTGCGTTTGCAGAGACGGAAGACTTCAACCTGGATGATTCCGATGACGGCGATACCGGTGAAATTCAAGTAACGGAGTCTTCCGCAACAATTGCCGCAACAGATGATTTTGATCTGGGCGATTTTCTCGATGAAGACGAGATGTCAGCCGCTGGCACAATGGAGGATGAGCTAGAAGACGACTCTGCCGATGCGGTCGCTGTAACGGACGATTTCGATCTGGGTGAAATGGGGCTGGATTCCAAAGGAACCCTTTCCGGTTTACACGACAGCATCGCCGATGATGACCTTGATTTGGGTGATGAACACGATGCCGTGGCGGCGACATCCGATTTTGACCTTGGTGAAATGGGTCTGGATGAAGAGGATGACATTGAAATTGAAGGTGAGACATTCGCCGAGATCGATGAAGAGGAAGACGAACTCGATCTTGGGCTGGACGACTCAGACGATTCCGCTGTGGCAACCGGCATTGCCGATCTGGATGAAGACGAAGAGTTAGACCTCGGCCTGGATGCAGACGATTCGGACGCGCTCGCTTTGGGGGATGACTTTGACGATGACGAGGAAGACCTGTTCATCGAAGGTTACGACGACGTCGATCCCGCCGAACGCCAGGGAGACAGTACTGTTGCTATGACCGATGATTTCGATCTCGACGAGATGGAAGACGAGGTTGATCTGGGTGATGACCTGGATATGGAAATAGACGGCATCAATGCCGAGGATGATGAAGATCTGGCCGGTGATTTTCTGCTGGGTGACGACGATGAAGAAGATGAAGAGCCCGTTATTGTTGCGGAAAGCGATCCGGAAATTGTGATCGAAGACTCAGGGGAAATTGCCCTCGATTTGGATGAAGAGGATGAAGACGAGCCCGTAATGGTTGTCGAAGATTCCTCAACAGATCTCGATGATGAACTCAATTGGGATGACGATGACCTCGATACTGGCACGGAAATTCCGGCCTACGACCCGGATGCGGCTGATGATTCTGCCTCTATGGAGACGATTGCCGAGTTGGATTTGAATACTGAAGAATCCAACCTGGAACAGACCGAAACGATCATTGCCCTGGATGATGAAGCCGGTGATGCAACCGCCGTGGATGAGGACGAAGTTGCTGAAAACTTTTTGAACTCACTCGAAGAAGACGATAACCTCGACCTGGCTGAGAATGAGGAAATCGATTTTGGGGATGAGCTGGATCTCGAAGGCGACGACGAAATCGATTTCAGCATTTTTGATGAAGACGATGAAGAAGAGGACAAAGCGTAATCGAATCGCTTGTTTTCGCTACGTTCTTCTCATTTCCCAGAACGATTGTGGTGTGTCGTTCCAGAATTGAGTCGTTCTCTTTTGGTAAGCTTTCTGGTAAAATAACCTGGTCACGTTCGAGTTGCGTTTCATTTTCCTGAGCAATCAGGGTCAATGAGAAATCAGGTTTATTATGTCATCTGAGACAGCCAAAACAGAAGTGGGTAGTTATTTCATTGCGAACTACCCTCCCTTTTCCCTCTGGAAACCAGAATTACGCCACGAAATCGAGACCGCTTACGAAAGTGAACCGGATCGCTCGGTCCCACTTGGTTTGTATATTCACATTCCGTTCTGTCGCAAGCGGTGCCGCTTCTGCTACTTCCGCGTGTACACGCAACAAAACGCCAAGGCAATTCAGGATTACGTTGACGCACTCGAACGTGAATTCGAGATGATCAGTCAACAACCGGCGGTGCGGGACCGAAAACTTAAGTTCGTTTACTTCGGCGGGGGAACACCTTCTTATTTGAGTTCCCGTCAGTTGCTTTCCCTGCGAGACCGTCTGTCTGAGTATCTCAATTGGGACGATGCTGAAGAGGTAACCTTCGAATGTGAGCCTGGAACGCTCAACCCCGAGAAAGTGAAAACGCTGAAGGAAATCGGAATTACCCGGGTTTCACTGGGCGTCGAGAATTTCAAGGATAGCATTCTGGAAGAGAACGGACGGGCGCATCTCTCTCCTGAGATTGAAAAAGCGTACGGCTGGATTCAGGATGTCGGTTTTCCGCAGGTCAATATCGACTTGATTGCGGGCATGATTGGTGAGACGGATGAAAACTGGCATCATTGTCTCGAAAAAGCGAACGCAATGCGGCCCGACAATATCACCATCTACCAGATGGAACTGCCATTCAATACGATCATCTCCAAAGAGATGAAAGACGAGCAGAAGGAATCCCCTGTTGCCGATTGGAATACGAAACGCCGCTGGGTGAGTGAGGCGATGGACTGGTTGGGGGAACGGGGTTATCACGTTTCAAGCGGTAACGAACTGGTCCTCAACCCGGAAACGGATCATTTCATCTATCGAGATAATGTTTGGCGTGGTGCCGATCTGCTGGCCGCGGGGGTTTCCTCCTTCGGCCATTTGCAGGGCGTGCATTATCAGAACTTCGACAAGATCGAAGATTACAAAGAGGTCGTCAACGAAGGGCGATTACCGGTTAATCGGGCGTATCGACCGACGAAACATCAACTTTTAATCCGCGAGATGGTCCTCCAGATGAAAGAAGGGCACATTTCGGCGAAACCGTTCCGTGAGAAATTTGGTGTTGAGATCCTCGAAGAATTTTCAACTCCGTTCCAGCATCAACAGGAAACCGGTTTCCTGACGATTGATGGCGACGACATCATCCTCACTCGCAAAGGCTTATTGCAGGTCGATACTTTATTACCCGCCTACTTCGAAGAGGACCACCGGGAAATCCGGTATACGTAGTAGCCATTTCAAAACCCGGTTGTGGTTGTTCTTGACACTGCAAATACAGAGTATTGTTTACCCATCAGAGGGTTTTGAAACTGCTTGTAGGCCTGGCTTCTTACTTTTTACCTTATGCTTAAATCGTCAGTTGTCGGTCGCGGGCGATGACGTTCCAGTGGGCGACGACTTCCCCGTTACGTACGACGTAGGCTGATTTGTGTAGGGCAGAAGTCGGGCAGATGTGTGTTGGGATCGCGATCAATTCGTCACCCGGTTGATAATCCTTCGCTTTGTCTGTTTCCAGCACGAGATGTTCTTCATTCTGCAGAACGTGAACTGCATCGGGAAGGTCGGGGAAATAAACCCGTTTTCCAGCGGGGGGATCGGAGGCTACTCCTTTGGTGCCTAAATCGAGCGTGAGCCGGTTGGCCGTCGGGCAACTGATAACGCGGGTCAGCATGACAGCCGCGGGTGTGAATTGCATATCGGGAAACATGTTTGAGTAGCCCGAGTCATTGAATACACAGGTCCCCGGGCTCAGTTCCAGAACGGGGTCTTCAATCTTCGCGAAGATGGGGAAGGAACCGGTTCCGCCCGCTACAATTCTTGGGACGGCGAGTCCAGCAGCGGTCAATTTCTCTTTAAGAGCGTGTGCCGGTTCCCAACAGGCTTGAACAGCGGCAGTTCGTTCTGCGAGATCCGTCTGGTGATTCTGACCGTCGTACAGGTGGAAACCGCCCGGGTTCAAACCGGGAGAGTCCGCGATCAGGCGATAGAGTTCTTCTGCTTTCGGTCCGGCAGCAAGTCCGGTTCGATGCAGACCACTATCGACATCAAGAAGCACGTCAATCGACAGCTTCGCTTTGGAAAAGGCCTCGCTTAGTTGGGCAATAGGCCGTTCGTGATCCGCGGTGACAGAGAAAGTCACCTTCGGGTATTTCTTGACGAACTCAACGGCTCGGGCAATGTTCGGACCGACGATGTTATAAGCCAGAAAAATATCTTCCGCCCCCGCATCGGCCAGCATTTCTGCTTCGGCAAAGGTGGCGGCTTTGTGCTTGGAAATTCCCGCCGCAAGTTGTTTCCGGGCGACTTCCGCCATCTTATGCGTTTTGCAATGCGGCCGCAGTCGCTCCACCGAACCGGCGATGGCGATCATCTTCTGGATATTTTCATCAACCAGTTCTTCAAAAATAACCAATCCGGGACTGATGATGGAACTGGAATCGGCAATTTGATAACGGCCAGCCATAGAGGGGCTCTCTAAAACGATGAAGAGGGAACGTCGGGAAAAACGAGGGGGTATTTTAGAGAGTTGGTGGGGGAATTTCATCCCTTGGGATTGTCATGGGCAAGTTATTGGGTCGACTCAGTTTGACTCATAGTAGATATTACTCACGAATGGATAACAGGCTCTGAGGTATTGTCTGCCTTCAGGGGTCATCTGGTTATTCTTCAGTCCAAGGGCCCGGTTCAACTCGGGAAGGTGGTCGAGATAGGGGATGGCGGCGTCGGAGACGGCTGTATTACTGATGTCGAGCGTACGAATTTCCGAGGATTCCAGCAGTTTCATTCCCTCGTCAGTCACGAGGGTGCCGCTGAGATGGAGGGCGAAGAGGTCGTCGTGCAACAGAACCTCCAGCCCCTGATCGGTGATCGGGTTGCCGTTCAGGTATAACCATTCGATTTTCAATTCCGCCAGCCAGGCGGCTTGTTCGTCGTCGATGCCACAGCGATTTAGCTGGAGTAAACTTAAAGCAATATTCTTCAGAACGTTTATGTCAGCGGAGGTCAGGGGGCGATCATTCAAGTACAGGATGTTCAAAAAAAGACGGTTGTTATTCGGGTAAAAATGTTTTGCCAGTCGGCTTAAACCTTCATCCGTAACGTTTTTTCCTGAGAGGTCGAGTTCGCTACACTCAAGCAGACCCTGAAATAAATCCATGTAGTCATCGTCCCAGGAAGAATAAGCGAGGTCCAGTTTCTTGTAGCCGGTTTGATTGAACAAATGACGAATCTCCTCTTTCGAAAATGACAAGCCCTGTAAAGAGAGTGTAGACAGCGTGGGAGCACAATTGAGTTCTTTCAATCCTGCACCAGTAATGTTGGTATGACCGATGTGGAGATTGTCTGGCTTGATTTTATTGAGATGGAGAATCGATGCGTCCGTGATGGGTGTGTGATCTAAAGTGAGTACGCTGACCTGTTCATGATGCGAGAGTGTTTTCAACCCTTCGTCATCGAATGACGTTTCTCCGAGATCGACGTCATACAGATTGGGAATTGTTCGCAGTGTGTGTGCCACTGTTCCAGTAACCTTCGTTTTGCGAAGATAAAGAAACCTTAGCTCAGGGAGGCGTTCGAGCGACTTTAGACCTTCGTCGGTCACAGGGGTGTCATTGAGGATTAAGCGAGTGAGGTAGGTCCTGTCGCTGAGAACGCTCAACGATTCGTCCGATATTTCGGAGCCGGAGAGATTCAACCACCCGAGTTTGGGAAAGTATTTGAGGGACGCCATCCCTTTGTCAGTCAATTTCAGGGGGATACTCCACCAGGAGATCGCATCCCAGTTCATCGTCGTGTCAACCTGGGAAAGCATTTCGTCCGTCACTTCAAGCCCCGCGCAGGAGACGTCCTCCAGCTGCGGCAGTTGCAGCAGCGAGTTCCAGAGATGTTCGTCATTCTGGGGGTGGCTTAACGTCAACTCTCTCAGAGTGTCCACCTCCGCCAGGAGGGCGATCTCTTTACCGGTTATCTTCGTTCCAAAAATGGCGAGTCTGGTCAGTCGCGGCAACTGACGAATTGCGTTCAGGCTTTTACCGGTGACCGGGATTTCATTCAACCAGACTTCGCGGAGATTAGGAAGGTCAAGCAAGAGTTCGATGTCGGCGTCGGTGATCGGATCGGATTCATTCAGTGTGAAATTGACCCGCTTCACTTCATTCAGATCGTAGATTTTCAGGAACGCCAGCCAGGCGGATCGACTGCTGATCGAGATGTCACGCGGAGGGCGCTTGAGAACACTGTAAATTTCGAAGTGATCCGCAAGGATTTCGTTGACGAAATTGGGGAAGGCGTCTTCGGAGGCATCTCTCTGACCGTCCTCTTCATAGGTAGATCTGAAATAGATATCGACATCATAGCGTTCTTCAAATTCACGCCGAGCTTCCGACTGGCGATAGATTACATAACCGTAACCACCCACGCACATGAACAGCATCAATAGCACGCTCAAGGCGATCCTCACTTTACGACTCTTCCACAGCTTCATCGAATTCTCACACTAATTCAGGTTTTTACTGAGCCTGTCTACGGATCAATTCTAATTGATTCATCGTAGCAGATCGAACTTTTGTGACGTATTCCGATTGCGGAACTGTTCGGGCTGATATACCGTTAACGGAAGGAGTACCGGCCCTGGATCTCTTTCTTTACCGGGGTTTCGGGTGTTTTGACAAAAATTGGGAACTTTCGGGCGGAGTGCGGCATCCAACTTTCCGTTAACCGTCTGATTGTCCTCTTGAGGAGTGTCCAATGTTGCGTTTGCTGTTCACCTTGGTTTTCGTGGGCCTCACTTTCAATTTAACCGGTCGATTATTTGGCGCTGACAAGGGAGGGAATCCATTGCTGGACCAGGCAGTGCGAGAGCAGAAGGATGGGAATTACAAGAACGCCTTCGATATTTATCAGAAGCTTGTTGTCGATAACCAGTCTGAAACGACAACGGTTATCCGCAGTCTGCAATCGATCCCGACCTGTTTGTACAACCTGGATCGGATCGGCGAGATCGATACGGTGTTGGAGCAAACCGTCACGAGTCATCAGAATGATTGGCGTGTGCTGCTAGAAGTTTCCAAGACTTATCAAACGGTGCAGCATTACGGGCATATCATTGGAGATGAACTGACGCGAGGACATTCTCGAGGGGGCGCGCAGTATGTCAACCTGGAGGAACGCGACCGGGTACGCGCGCTGCAGTTACTGGTGCAAGCCCGAGAGTTGATGCTCAAGGACACGACTGCTGAGCCTGACGAGCAGGGAAATTTTTATCTTGAGTTAGCCCAGACGATTCAGATGGGGCGGTCAACTTATGAATCCTGGAAAATGCAAACGTTGACGGATCTCTCCGAACTTCCGGAGGCAGATGAATCCAATCCCCGGTTCGGTGGGTATCGCCGTTGGGGTGGGGGCAGTTTTCAAGGAGCACCAGTTGATAATGAAGGGAACCCGCTGGTCTTTGCTGTTCCGGAAAGTTGGGAGACAGCCGCTTCTGATGGAGAGCGGTGGCGGTGGGCATTAGCTCAAGCCGCGGAGAGCACAAAAAATCACCTAATGCGGGTGAAACTTCAATTGGGAGACTGGGGGCAATCGCTCTTTGGCGTGCAGACGTTACAGGATCAACCATTCTTTTATAAATCGATCTCCGAAGGGAAAGTG
>JAGQQC010000168.1 GCA_020426395.1 Planctomycetaceae bacterium | reverse complement strand
TCAGATTGCGCAGTTGTTTGATTTCTTTCCAGCGAAATTTCCCCTGTTGCATACCGCAACAATGAACCGAGATGCCTAGTTTTTTAATCCGTTCAGCCAAGGGTCCTCCATCGAGCAAGGTGATGACGGAGTGCTCGAATTCATCGCGGGTGCGAAGCGACTCCAGTAGTTTGCACAACATCATCTCCGCGCCACCGACGTAAAGCGCGTTGATAATGTGGCAGACTTTTGGTTTCCGAGGCTGGGAGGCCGGATCATGCGGCATGGATCACCCCCGCATCACGAGACTCTCGTACCACCTGCACCAGCTTGCCTTGCTTGGTTCGTTTGATTTTCTCGACCCAGCAAATATGAAACGGGAGTGGATCGACAAATTTCCGGATCACCTGTTTCAGTTTTTCTTCCGCTTCCGCAGTGAGCGGTTCTCCGCATAAACGGATTTCTAATTCCTGCCCATCAATAATCGCCACCTGAA
The DNA here is from genome assembly GCA_020426395.1 of Planctomycetaceae bacterium. Lineage (GTDB taxonomy): Bacteria > Planctomycetota > Planctomycetia > Planctomycetales > Planctomycetaceae > Polystyrenella. The sequence continues at coordinate 8,513 of JAGQQC010000168.1, read as the reverse complement.
ACTGACGGACGTTTTCGTAATCCTTAAACAGATGGTTCCAGTACAGGTTATTAATCGTTTTTCCATTGGACAGATGAATGATTCCTGCGGAACGTCCATGCAATGCCGTAAGTGAATGGATTCCCGATTCATCCTGATCTTGCGTGGTGCTCATCCCGAGATCACCAATATCGAACCGGAGGAAGGGTGTCCCTCGATTGATGGTGTTCGTACAAATCAGTCTACCCGGGGTTCCAGGTTCGACTGGCTGCCCTGCTTCATCGACGATTTCAAGGAACAGATTGGGGCGAACCAGCCTCATCGGTCCACCATGCTCCGCCTGATACGCCATTGAAGAAAGTTCTCGACCGCCGTAAAAGTTCAGAATGGGAACTCCGAAGACGCGTTGGAAGATTCGGGACTGTTCGGGATAGAGCATTTCTCCTCCATTCCAGGCAGCAGCAACTTGACCGACATAGTTCTCTCCGGCAGCCAGCATTTCCCGGGCAACGTATTCGAGCATCGTCGTGAAACCATAGAGAGCTACCGGTGCGTGCCGCCGAATCTGTTCACGAACTCGCTGGACTGTTTTTTCATCGAGATGATATCCATCGACGATATGGACATTCTGCACGAATGAAGTCAACCGGCCTTTGAGTGTCTGTGAATGTCCGACATCCCGTTCTGATCCCCAGATACAGACGATCGGCATTCCGGGTCGCCAGCCGAATTGCTTTCTACAAAAAATGCGGGCGGCGGCTTTGTGTCGCATCATCGCCTGGTCGTGAAAGAAATGCACCGGCTCACCGGTCGAGCCACCGGTAGAGGCACAGATTCCCTGCAGGTTAAATTGGGCCTGCATCTTTTTCGGATCAAACCGAGATTGCAGATCCTGTTTGGTCAAAATTGGTAACTGATGCCAGACTTCCCGAAGTTCTTCTGGATCCTGAATGCGGGCGGCAGCTTTCCATTCGGGAAGGGCATCGGCTCGGTTGCCGAAGTATTGCATTTGATCCCACAACCGCCGGTTCAACACCTCGCGCATTTCAGCAGCGCTCAATGTCGCGTACCGCTCCAGTTCACGAACGTCTCGTTCTAACTGCCGTAAACGGTAGACACTTTGAGCAGTTGCTTTACGGATAAGTTTCATAATCGATTTTTTCTTATCTTTTAACAGAAGAGACGGAGGTCATTTCTGAATTGCCTGGAAACGTTTTTCCCGGCTTCAATGAGTTCGAGTTCAGCGTATTCGAAGAATTCCATTTCCCGCTGATGCGAATGAACAGGGTACTGAAATCGTGAACCAATGATTTTGCCGCTCTGAGAGACTCCGCCAGGAATTGAACCTCTGCGGGATGTTCGGCGATGGCAATTAATTCTTTGCGGGTCTGCCAGACGAATAATAAGACTCGTATAAACGTGGTCAGAATAATTGCCACGGCCACCCCGGTCATTTCACCGAACGCCGCCAGTGGGACGATCAAACCGACCAGCACAAACAGAACAAATAACTGGAACCGCAACACGTGGGCAAACTGGCGTGTTGCCGTTAAACCGTTGCCGAAGAAACGAAATCCGTATTTGAGGGGAGCCAGCCCCATCAGTACTAAAAGCAAGCCTGAATACTCAGCCACTTCTGGCCCAAAGCAAACGAGGAGCATCCATTTCCCGAATAGGAAGGTCCCCAAAATCAGGAGCAGACCGAAGAATGTGCCCAGCAAGACGGCTTTCAATAGAACTTGTTGAAAACCGATGACGTTCCGGTTGGCATAGTTACTAGCCAGTCGAGGAGTCACCGCCTGTCCCAAGGCATTCACGATGGGGATACCGGCAAAACTGAGCGTCACGAGAATGGTAAAAATCCCCAACTCCCGTTCCCCGAAATTCCATTCGATAAAAATGTTCGGCAAGCTCTCCGTTGCAGACAATAGCAGCGCTCCTGTCCCTAATGGCAGACCACACAGGAAGATTTTCCCGATAGCAGACCAGTTCCAGCGTGGTCGTAACAGCGACCAGATTTCCAGGAAACGAATACCTGTTGGGTTCTGTATTTGTTGTCGATCTTGCTGGAAGAGCAGATAAACGTGTCGAAAGTCATGGAACAGAAAAATCAGGAACCAGCCTACCGAAACGAAGCAGAGCGCCGAGACCAGATTTCCCGTCAGGAATAAGGTGATTGCGATCAGACCGAGCGAACTGAGACCTTTGAGACAAAGTGAGCGGGAAACATAATCCAGCCGCTCATGTTGCTGAAAAGCGCCGTAACAAAGTTCGCTGGCCGTTTCGATCACTTTCGTGAACGCGACCGCCAGAATCACACTGATGGTTTCGCGCGAATAATGACCAAAGCCACAAATAATCAGCAGCACAACCACTGCGAGCGGGGTCGTCAGCAAACGGACACCCGCGTAATCCGAAAAATCAAATTCGCGGTTGGAATCGGTCGTCTGCAAAGTTCGCAGTTGCAGGTTCGTCAAAATAAAGACAGGGACGCAAAGAGCGAGCGCCAGCGAATAAGCCCCGAGCATTTCGAGGCTGCCCAGCTTCTGGATGACGAACAAGATGCCCAGGTGACATAACGCGTACAGAAAATTACCGGCGAGCGCCCACGAAAAATTCTTTCGGAGCGACAGTCGGTGAACTCCTGTCTTAGGTTCAGAGACTTGCGTCATATCATTGCTTAACCATTCTGCTTGATATTCCGTATCGCATTTGTTGTTACACAAATTGCTTGAACGAATCACACAAAATGGTTCCCCCCATTAATAGAACGGGCTATCTGATTTTAGGCACCTGGGATAGTTGAGGTTCCGGATCGAAGATCCAGCTTTTCATCGGGGCCTGCCCTGGTCCTGGATCTTTGGGAATAGAAAACATTTCAGCGAAGGTCGCCGGTGTGGCTAACCCGGAAGTTTGCCGAACTTTAGCTCCCATTAACTGCTTGAGTTGTTCAACACGCGGATCATCGGGTCGATCGAATGCACCAATCGTCACGTAAGATTTATAACGGGTATGGAGCACATAGGCTTCGTAATTCTGATCGTATCCATAGTTCGAAGCTGTTCGGAGTGCTTTACAGAACTCCCAGGCTTTGAATGCGGATTGATCCAGAGAAGTTCCCAGTTCCTGCGATTCATTGCGCTGGAAGATTCCATCCGAACTGAGCGCCTCGGTTTTGGAGTTCCCGTAAAAAGTCGCCACGATCAACGTGAATTTGCCAGGGTTGTCCAGCAAAGAGAACTCACCACCGCTGTTCAGTTCGACCAGGTAACGATTTCGTTTGGATTCATTGATATGCTCTGCGGATAACAGCGGATTGATGGTCAGAAACGCGCCACTCAATGGACTCGGATTCCCGGGAGTCTTGGCGAAGACCGCTCCGTTTTTCAGTTTCTGGAAAACGCCGTAGCGAGTGGGATCACTGTTTCCCAGATTGGGATTGAGCGGAGCCGAAACTTCAAGCTGGGTTTCTTCATCAAGGAATTGGGGAACGAAGTTTTTGACACGTTCCAATGTTCTGTTCGCCAGACGCTCATCTTTTTCACTGGCATAAATATCGAAGTTGCCTGCCAGCACACAAACGGAGCCTTCCGAGACCATATACTTCAGGTTATTGTCAGCAGCCGTTGCTTCCCGTCTATTGTGAACTACATTAATTTTGTCGGAAGCTTCGTGAGGCTCGAACGTGTAGGCTGGCAATCCATGTTTACGCAGCTCATACACGAGTTCATTAGCAGCTTCCTGCGGGGTCAGTCCTTCGGTAGAACGACGTTCGGGGGGAGGCTCAGAAAAGACGGCGACCATGATCATCCACGGACCATGTTTTTCAGTCAGCCGGTAGTGATACCCTTTTTGGGCATGAATTTCCCCGGCTTCCGCCGCGACTGTCCAGATCCCACCACTGAGGATCATACAGAGCAAAAACAGACAGTAACCCAGTCGATGAGTAATTCGCACGACAGACTCCATTCTGGCTGACGAATGATCGGTTGAAACGCCCCGTCCGGTCTCCGCGATACGAAAACAATCCCTGTTTCGCTACCAATTCGCGGTTAAAACCAGACCCGCCAGACTTCACACAACCTGTTTGGCAGTAAAACCTTACAGTCACACTACCACATTAGGTTGCCCGGCATGGGCGATTATTTTTTCAAATTTCGCGCGAATATTAGCAATTTGGCTCAAGTCCGTCTAGGTGTCCTTCGACGGAGATTCGTTGGGCGTCATCCTTGCAGGTGACGAGCCACTTAAATGAAAGCCGCCACTCGCTGTGTAGTACTTGTTGCGTGCGAAGTGGTCGAACAGTCCTTCGCGGCTCAGGGCCGATTGTTCCTGTGTTTTCAGGTCTTTCAGTTGCCAGATCCCCTGCTCGAATTCTTCGGAACCGGCAATGATGGCAAAGCGAAATCCTTTGCGGTCGGCGTATTTCATCTGCTTTTTGAACTGCTTATTCTCCGGATAGACTTCATTACTGATCCCCTTGTCTCGCAGTTCCTGGCCCAACCGGTAGTAATCTGCTAAACGGTCGTTATCCATGACCGTAATCAGCACATCGGCCGGGCTTTCACGCAGTTCAATCCGCTTCATGTCGATCATGGCGGCGAGCAATCGGTCGAGACCAAGGGAAGCCCCGACACCGGGTAACTCCTGCTTGGTGAAGAGCCCGGCCAGGTTATCGTACCGACCTCCCGAGCAGACGGAGCCAAAATCGGGGCGTTCGGTGAGGAATGTTTCGAAAATGACCCCGGTGTAATAGTCGAGTCCACGAGCAATCGACAGGTCGAGTTTCAAGCGTTCCTGAGGAACACCCGCGCCAATCGCGGTTTCAATAATCGTACGCGTCCGATTGACTCCGGCCAGACCGACTTCGTGTCCGGCCAGTTCGGCTTGGAGCTGATCGAGAATTTCAGTGGCGGTTCCCTCCAGTTCGGTCAGCTTGAGAATCCCTTCTGCCTGTGCCGCAGAAATGCCGACCTGCGATTCCATTTCCGCAATGACTCCTTCACGCCCGATCTTCAAAATTTTATCGAGCGCTCGCAAGACTCCGGTCGCCCGGTCGAGCAAACCATGTTGATCCAGCCAACCATTCAAGATCTGGCGGTTATTGAGGTGGATCACAAATTGCTTGAATCTCAGCTTGCGCATTAATTCGTGAATGACAAGTAGCGTCTCGATGTCGGCCATCACAGAATCGGTGCCGATCGTATCGAAGTCGCATTGCATGAATTCCCGGAATCGTCCTTTCCCCGGGTTTTCTCCGCGCCAAACCGTTCCGAGATGATATCGCTTGAAGGGGGTTCCGATTTCGTTCAGATGTTGCGCCGCAAAGCGGGCGAAGGGAATCGTCAGGTCAAACCGCATCGTGACGTCCCGGTCTCCCTGATCGCGAAAACGGAACATCTGCTTTTCTGTTTCATCGCCACTTTTGCCGAGCAGAACTTCAGTGTACTCCAGCGCGGGAGTATCGATCGGGCTGAACCCAAAACTGCGATAGACCTCGCGGGCCGTTTCCATCAGCGTTTCCCGGGCCATCATTTGCGCCGGAAGGTAATCCCGAAAACCCTTCAGAACCTGCGGTTTGATTAACTTCGATTTGGTTTTCTCGGTTGAGGACACGATACTATGGTTCCCGATTATTAGATTTGGCTGGTCGAACGGTCACTGATTTCTTGTTCGATCAAATTAAGATTAGAACTTCCCGGAATTAGAACTCATCCTCAAAAACCTGATTGAGAGGCCACTAGCAAAAGCTCATGCGACCCGTCAAAGGTTTCCTGGATCGCCTTTAGTTCAACACGGGCAATTGTAGCTGGGCTTCCCGTTCTTTTCGGGGTTGGGGAGGGAGCAGCGCTTCGGCGTATTCCCACAATTGGTCTGCGGTTTCAAAAAACTTTTCGTAACAGACATCGTCATCGAACTCGCAGTTATCCGTCGAATAATCCCGGCAGATTTGCGGACGCGTATGGTAAATGCCACACATATTATTTTCCTGCAGATGCTGGCAATCGGCATGTACCATCAGATACCAGGTGTCATCCTCTACGAATAAGGAGACATCTCCATGAATCATATACCAACGCAGGAAGTCAAAATCTTCTCGCTTTTTGGGCGTATCGATCGGGAGGGCAAAATAGCGACAGCATTTGGCGGAGCAATACTCGCACAGGTTCTCCCCTTTTTTGATATCCTTGCGAGTCAGTTTCTTGGTTGCGGGCATACGGGTTTTGCTTCCTGCCGGTAAAGGAAAATGAAAGACTTTAATATTTAACAGAATGGCTTCTGGCGAATTAAATGGAAACCTTTTTCCTCAGTGTAATTGATTTCATCGCAGACGCAATCCGGTCGATCCAGGGAGCTAACGATCATTAGCCAACCGACGGTGGCCGAGTTCCATCCCTTGGAGAACTTATTGTCTCTTCGGGTTCGGTCTCGTCCTCACAATGTTGAATGCTCAATCACTAAACCCAAGCAGTGTACACACAGACACACCCTTAATCCCCCGCCGAAACCCGCTACAACTGGTATAAACTGGCTCTACACCGGGGACTACCAGCATTATTCTGCTTGACCCTTCTTTTTAGACCGGCGTATCATGAAAAATACAGCCAAATACACGTATACTGCTCGGGTAGCGTATTCTTACTTCCGAGCAGGAACGATATCGTTATAGACAGCCTGCCAATTGTGCTTGGGCTGCCTCACGTTCGCGATGAGCTTCAAAACCGCCTGATTACTGCTAGACAGACATTGGTTATTACGCATGACAACTTCCGGTAAAATCCTCGTCGTCATTGTCATCCTAGCCGGTATTACCGGATTATTTTTGATGGCCAAAATGACTGGCATTCATAGTTCCCATATCCAGGCCTACGAAAACGCCAGCAAAGAACTGGAAGCCGCCAGCAAACAGAACAGCGACCGGAAGCTCAAGCTGGATCAAGCCCAACAGGAACATGACCGGGTGATTAAACCCTGGTATCAAAACTGGGACAATGTAAATACGATCTCCAATGGAGATGGCAGCATCACTTTGGATGCGGGCAAGGAGCAGGGAATTCCTGTGCCGAGTGGAGACGTGCCCGTAGAACTCTATGCATTTCGTATCGACCCGACAGATGCGACGAAATCGCACTTCGTCAAAGCATTCAAAGTCACCGACGTACAGGCCAACCAGTCCACCGCCACCGCACTCGGTTACAAAACAGCCGATGAGATCGCGGAATGGCAGTCGGGGAACTGGCGGTTCTGGAAAATGATTCCGAACTCAAAATATTCATTGTTGAATACACTCGATACCCGCCGCGCCGAAGCCGATTTAACACTCGCCAGTAAAGAACGGCATGTCGACAAGCAGAAAGAGCTCGTTACTCATGCCCAAAAAATGCTGGATAACCGGCATCTCGAGCTGGACGGAAATCCGAACTTCAATGGTGATGAAAATCTGCCGATTGAGATTCGCATTGGAATCATCAAGGCAATTGAGCAAACACGCAACGACCAACTGAATGTTTCGTTCGAAGTCGACAAGCTTCGACGTGAAATCAAACAGACCACCGATGAAATCAATCAGCTTCTGGAAGAAAACAAGGAACTCGTTTCCCGGCTTCCTCAATAATCCACTGCAAGTGAACTCCAGATCGCTGACCTCCCTCCAACCTGCTCACCTCCCAAAGGGTACGCATCATGCTTGCTCCCTTCCGACTGCAACGTTCTTCTCTGCGCCTGTTACTCTGCCTCGCTCTATTCACCTTTGCTCCTCTGCTGGCGGCCGAGGAACCTGAAGCGAAGAAAGCGTTTATCGACGGTACTGGGCCAGGTTGGGTCACGTTAACCGAAGATGATTTCGCCGATGTGAACGGTGATCCGGAGACCTGGGTCTGGCAGGAAGATGGTACGATACACTCTACCGGGAAACCGATTGGGGTACTCCGTACCAAGAAAACCTTCACGAACTTCGAGCTCGTTGCGGAATGGCGCCATCTCGAATTTGGCGGGAATAGCGGTATCTTTGCCTGGGTACCGATGGAAGCTTTAACAGACCTTCCCCCAAACAAATTGCCTGGTTACGGAATCGAAATCCAGGCGCTCGATCATGGTTACGCCACCAAATACAAAGAGCGGACTGGTAAGGATGGAGATTGGTTTTCGACTAATGGCGATATCTTTGCCGTTGGAAAATCGAAGATGAACCCGTTCCCGCCTCTCTCTCCCAATGGAAGCCGTAGCTTCCCCAGCAAAAACCTGAGCAAAGGACATGGTGAGTGGAACCACTACTATGTGCGTGGGATCAATGGGGAGATTCGCTTATGGGTCAACGGCGAGGAAGTTTCCGGTGGAAACAACTGTGACCCGGCAACGGGACATTTCTGCCTGGAAGCAGAAGGAGCCCCCGTGGAGTTCAAGAACATTCGGGTGCGGGAACTGCCGTAAGTTTAATTCGTTGCAGCGGCGACGAATTCCACGATCAATTGGTGATCTTTCACTCCGGGGGCCGATTCCACGCCGCTGGCGGTGTCCACTCCCCATGGCTTTAC
>JAGQQC010000167.1 GCA_020426395.1 Planctomycetaceae bacterium | reverse complement strand
GACTTTCTCTGTTGCGCAGGAACGGGAAAAAGTCGATCGAAGCAAGCTTGCTGCGACCAATATTCGAAGTGCTGGCTCCGATCTCTTCTTTCAAGGAGAGTATACCGGGAACATTACCACCACCCTGGCTCAAACTCATTTTGAGAACTATGGCTTGCAGGTCATTTCACTGGGAGATGGAAAATTTGAGGGGATGCTCTATGTCGGTGGCCTGCCTGGATCAGGTTGGAACGGGATCAATAGAACTCCCTTGAAAGGCCGAAAGCTTGCCGGAGTCGTTAACCTGGAAGGTGGACCTGCTCAGGTTCAGATCGTTAAGAATCAATACGCACTAGTTTCCTGGCATGGTTATCCGGCAACCGGATATCTCTCAAAAGTTGACCGCGTAAGCCCCACTTTGGGGGCGGAACCGATGGAGGGAGCGATTATCCTCTTTGATGGAACAGACAATGGGCAACTGGAGGAGCCACAGATTACGGAAAACGGTTTATTGATGGAAGGCACCCAGACCAAGGGGGCTTTTCAAGACTTCTATATGCACGTCGAGTTCATGCTTCCCTATATGCCGTATGCCACAGAGCAAGGTCGAGGCAACAGTGGAGTTTACATTCAAAGCCGTTATGAAGTTCAGATTCTCGATTCGTTCGGTCGGATTCCGGAGTACAACTACTGCGGCTCCTTATACAAGCAGAAGTCACCCGATTTGAACATGTGCCTTCCTCCCCTGCTCTGGCAGACTTACGACATTCGTTTCAAACAACCCGAGTTTGACGCGGCCGGAAACAAAGTCAGCAATGCGACTTTGACTGTTTGGCATAACGGTGTCAAAATCCAGGACAACGTTTCCATCGAGACTAAAACGGGAGCAGGTCAGCTTGAAGGCAATTTCCCGTTGCCCACGAAATTCCAGAATCATCGTGACCCGGTTCGTTTCCGCAATATCTGGATCGTCGAATACAATCCCTACATGCCCGAACCCGAAATTCAGGAACCCGGAATCGTGAACACGGCTCCGAGTCTGGAGCAGGTCTCTCTGTCTAAATAGAGACTGCTGGAAGAAGCAGGGTGAGACCCCATTCTAATACAAGAGCGTCGTCAATTTACGACGATAGGTGCTGACCAGTTCCGAACTGGAACCGGCCATGTCGAACATTTTGATCAAAGTCTCTTTAGCTTTTGTCGCTTCTTCGCTCGACTTATCTTTACTGACGATGTCCAGGCAGATTTGAAATGCTTCCTCCAGCTTGCCGGAAACAGCCAGGACATCCGCCAGCTTGATTTGCAGTTCGACATTGTCCGGTGCAGCTTCAGCGGCTGCGCGGGCATCCTTCAGATCGCCAGCCTCTTCTGCATTTGCGCGAATCTCCAGTTCATTTTGAACCTGTTGAGCTTCCGGTTCCAGATATCCGCGCGAGGCGAGTTCATCAAGATACTTCCGAGCTTCGTCCAATCGATTTTGTTCTACCAGTAATCGGGCGAGTAAAATTTTGGCGCGATGAAACTCGGGTTCAAGATCAAGTGCTGCTCGGAATTTCTCAATCGCAGTTGCCGGTTCAATGACTTCGTAATTTTCTCCTTCGCGGACGAGTTCTTCCGCAGGGGATGGAAGGAAGCCCGCCAACCATTCCCGCACTTGCTCTTCGGAGAGTAAACCGGCAAATTGATCAACCGGTTGCCCTTCTTTGAAGGCAACGACGTAAGGAATTGATTGCACTCGAAACGATGCGGCCAATTGTGGTTGCGCTTCCGTATCCACTTTGACGAGTAAAAACTTTCCGTTGTACTCCGCTGCCAGTTTCTCCAGGATAGGAGCCAACTGCTTACACGGTCCACACCATCCCGCCCAGAAGTCGATGACGACCGGTCTATCAAACGAGCCTTCCAACACGACCTGTTGAAAAGTCTCGATGTCGCCTTCAATTACCCAATTCGTATCCACGGTATTATCCTTGTCTCGATGACGATCACTCACTGGTGAGAGGATTTCGCTGAATGACTATTTCTAAACACTAATTATACTCTGCGCATATCTCCCCTCAAAGGGAGTCGGCAGGAATCACGGGCTTTGCTTTCATTGATCTCAATTACTCAACGGCATTTCAAAGATCGCCCATTGTCCAAAATTTTCTTCTACTTCAACTTGCAAACGCTCGATTCCTGATGCTCTCGTCAGTTCCAATTCATTAACCAGCTCGCTGGCAATCCACGACGCGATTAATTCGGCGGTTGTATTGGCAATCTCCAACAGCAGACAGTCTTCCTCTGGAAAAACCCAACGGCGTTCTTCAAACCGGGCTGAGACTTCTTTACTTTCCTGGGTGACAGTAATCATTGGATGTTTCGTGGGGAGGAGTACCCGATGATCAAGCCGATTGACAATCTTCTGTAGTCCATCACGCAGCGCGATAAAGTCATAGACATACGAGTTTTCATCCAATTCACCCCCAACTTCAACGGCGACTCGCCAGTTATGGCCATGCAGCCGCTCGCAAATCGTTCCATTGAATGTAATGAAATGGGCGGCGCTGAAAACGAGGTGGTCTTTCGTGACTCGCACACGGAAATTTGACGACATAAAACGGGACCTCGAATCGACGCAGACGGAAGTGGAACAAAATTACAACGGACAAATTTACAATGAATAGCGAAACTGAAACGGGGAATCGATAATCTTTTCTCGTAGCGCTACGAACAGTGCCGCAGCGACGAGATCAGCGGTCGTTCCTGGATTCAGGCGATGGCCATCTTCACGCAGCCAGCGATCAAATTTTATGAATAACTCACGGGATATCTCTGTTTCAGGCCAACCGGCTTGTAGAATTTCTTCGGCTCGCAGGGAGACTTTTTCTGCAACTTCCTGGTCATTCTTACGGGCAATCAGGCTGTCTCTATTCTGTGAGAGTATCTTCAGGAAAAGTGTTTGAATGATTTCTTCCCATCGCTTTGCGAACTCACTCGCGCGTTCTGCGAGATAGGGAACGCAGAAATTGAAGATCAATTCAAAGTTCGTCGCATACTGCGCTGCGATCAGATCTCGATCAGCCGCCCGTTGCATCACTTCAAGTAAAGTCTCGGTCGGCTTCTGGGAGAGATCCTGTTCAGAAACTTTTCCCATGCCACCCGGATGAAGCACGTTGATGGCCTGGTACACCCGTATGGCATCTTCCACCGTTGTATCATTCAGAACAGCAGGGATTCCCTCCTGAAGCGAATGCTGCATCGGAACCGAAGCAAGCGGGGCAATCAACAGGATGATTCCCAAGTTGGTGTTTTTTCCAACGCTCCCCTGGGTGGCCAAAATGGCGGCCTCAATAATGAGTCCTAATCCCATCATTGAGGCTTTGGCCAATACGGGAGCGGTCCGGTTTGCCGATTTGACGAAGTCCTCAAAGGTCATATCGTCAAAATCGGCTTCCGCATGCACGTTCCCCGGCTTGCGGGCCGTCGCCTCTAGCAGGCAGGCGGTCCGGATTGCCTCCGTCAGAAAATCTTCATCTGAAATACTGAGAGAGGACATCCAATGCTCTGATTTGACGAAGGGAATTCGTGTGTCCGTGCGTTACCGCTCTAAGGTGTGCCTGGATCCCAGATGGTGGCGTAGACTTTTCGATAGGGATCGTCTTCAGTGTAGAAGTAGTAGGTCGTGATGATTTTGCCATCCGGCCGTTGAATGCTGCGTGGATAACCCATATCACGACCTCCTCCATTCGCATGTAGGACGATCGGTTCGGACCAGGTTTTGCCATTGTCACTACTTAACTTGGCTTGCATTTCAAAGGGATCTTTACGAACACCATAGGTTAAGCAAAGTCGACCATCCTGTAATTTGATCAGTGCCGGAGGGTTACCTTCTCCCAAATCATCAACAGGATTTGTTTCGGCAGTCCAGCTTTTACCATTGTCTGTAGAACGCCAGGCATCGATCCAGCGATGTCTGTCTTCAATCCCCTGGTTTTCACGCCGACGAGTGGTGGTGAACAATTCTGTATCCGAAATTCGAACTGTGGCAGGCATGATGGAGAAACCAGTAGGTTCGGGGCCAACGTAGGACAGAAACTTCCAGGTTAAACCTCCATCCATAGTGCGGACACAAATCACACGACCTTCTTTTTCATTTTCTTTAGAAGCGGACAGCATGAAAATCGCATCATGCTTACCGTTTACGATCATATCCGTGCGAGCCATGATTCCGGGTTGGTCGAACAGCGGCAACTTGAAGGGACCTTTCCAGTTGTGTCCCCGGTCATAGGAGTAATAAAACCGGGAGAAACCACCGTGAATATCATGGAACCGAAGTGTCATGCAAAAGTCTGGATGAGTGAAGTCGAGTGCTTCAGTCAAAGGAACTGGAGTTGGTTCTTTCAATTCAGGAGGCATGATCCCGTGTCGCAGACCATCCAGGATGAGCATCCCTTTTTCCGCGGGATATTCCATCGTCCAGGTTTCCCCTCCGTCCAGGCTACGTGCCAGTACGTGGTTCTCTGGTTTTTCACGATCGATATTGTGGTAATAAGGTCCCAGATCCTTGTGGGTTCCCGTGCTCAATCCTACCAGGATTTCGTCTCCCCAATTCCACATTCCATGATTGGCGGGCCAGGCACCAAATTCACCTTCTTTGCCAAAAACAACGACCTGTTTCTCTACTTTCGGAGGTTCGCCGGCAAACAGACTGGAGGTACCAAGACAGATCAGAATCAACGCGAACGTAAAATAACGCATGCAAAAACCTTTTAAGCTGAAGCAATGATGAGGTGGTTTTATTAAATTTCGCGACTCAATAAATTCAAATTTTTTCAAATTTGTGTTTTATGATAAAACTGGAGGTGAGCCAAACACAACCCGCCTGCCCAGATATTGAGCATTAGCGGGGGCTTTTTTCGACACTCAGGTTGGATCTGGCAGTCCTGGCGAGGACGAAAATGGGGAAAAGAGACGGGGGTACAAAAAAGAACACACTTCCAATTTAGGGTTGGAAGTGTGTTCGAATGTTTGAATCAGTCGTTTGAGCAGGGCTGTACGTCAAGCACGGTGCCAGATCAGATGACTTCAATCTTGTTTACCAGGGTCCTGTGGTGAATGGCATCCATTACGACGTGTGAGGCACGTTGCTTAGTGTAGTATGTGTTTGTGTACCCATACAGCAATACTTCCTGGTCAGCCACTTCGACATAAAGTTCCCGGATGGGAACCTGTGCAGCGTGGCTTTTCAGAAGTTGATGAAGATGGTGAGCAAGAAGCTCGCAAGAATCGACGGAACGGGTTTGGACGGTCATGAATTAGCCTCCATGATCCATGAAGTGCACCAGATCCTCAATGGTGGGTGGGTCATCTCGACAACCATTGCCGAAACTTCCGCCGCACGTTCCAGTAATCTGGGTGTCCGCGCTTGGCCAGCCAGTTCTAGCTTCTCAGTTCAGGTTTGCTTTTTGTTAAAGAGCGACGTGAAAGAGAAGCTTAATGTTCTGTCAAACGAGACGATCTAAAGTCGCACAGCACAAACCGGATAATTCAGTCTTCAATTCCATTTTATCTTTTCGATCTGGATATTCGTAGAAATTTCAGAACAGCTTTTAGGAATGATCCTGTTGGTAATCTTGATGCTCAACAAACAGAAAGCTGTTAATGAGATTGTCCATTCCATCCGGTTCGATACTGTTATGCAGAATCCATTGCAAACGGCATGCCTTAAGAGCGGTATGCCATCAGGTTGACGGGTTGGGAATCGGTAAGAAGCGCAGATAAAAGATTAAAGAAGATTCCCTTACTCCTGAAATTTAACCGCCCCAAAAAATTACGTCAAATCGGATTCGGTGAGAATTGGTACTTTTTTTAAAACTACCATCCGATTCCAGGTTGAGGCATGCTTCGGCAGTCTTGATCAAACTCGTGCGCAACCAGACTGGATTGCCAATCCGAATTTCACTAGAGTCACTCTTTTGAACCGATTCTTGCCCCTCTCTTGAACTATATGCATTTAACGGAAAATACAATGGAACAGGCCTCATTGCAGTTTCTACAGGATTTGATTCTCGCCCCGAGCCCTTCGGGGTATGAGGAACCTGTTCAGGAGGTTGTGCGAAAATACACAGGGGTATTTGCAGATTCAGTGACCACCAGTTTGCACGGAAACGTAATTGCCTCGGTAAATCATGAGGTACAACCCTCAATCTTGCTGGCAGGGCACTGCGATCAGATTGGTTTGCAGGTCAAACATATCGATTCTGATGGCTATCTGATGATCAACACGATCGGCGGTTGGGACATGCAGATGCTGATCGGTCAGCGTCTCCAGGTCTGGACTAAAAACGGACCCATTCTCGGGGTATTAGCCCGTAAAGCGATTCACCTCCTTACACCGGAGGAACGCGCGAAAGTGGCCGATTTGAAAGACATGTGGATCGACATCGGGGTTGAGGACGAAAAAGCGGCCCGTGAGTTGGTTGAGATTGGAGATCCCGTCACCCTCGAATTGGTCTATCACGAGTTACAGGGCGATCTGATAACTGCCCCGGGAATCGACGACAAGTCGGGGCTCTGGATCGTGATGGAAGCCTTGCGTCGGATTGCGGCTGGAAAATCTTCGGTTGGGGTCCATGCGGCTTCGACGGTCCAGGAAGAAATTGGACTCCGGGGAGTCAGAACTGCTGCCTACTCGGTCAATCCGACCGTTGGGCTGGCAGTCGATGTGACCCATGCGACCGATTGCCCGACGATCGATAAGAAACAGCATGGCGACGTGAAAATTGGAAAAGGTCCCGTTTTGTTTCGTGGACCGAACATTAATCCGGTCGTCTTTTCTCGTCTGAAACAGATTGCGGATACCAATAATATTCCCGTGCAAATTGTTGCACTCGGTGGTCCTGCGGGCAACGATGGAAATGCGATGCAATTGAATCAGGCGGGCTGTGCCGTCGGGATCATCGGTGTTCCTAACCGGTATATGCATAGTCCCGTTGAAATTGCTTCCCTGGGAGACTTGGATCACGCGGCTGAATTGATTTCACTCTTCTGTCAGGAAGTGAAATCAGACGACGATTTTACACCGTAAGTCGTAAGACAATTCAACGCTCTCTGAGAGTGCCTGAAATTAATCCGAAGAGACATTTGTCGTTAGCGCGATAGCAGTCGCCGTGGCGTATTGGCGGGAATGGGAAATGGTGATGAGGATTTCACCGATCCCCTGCCCCGCTGCGACCTGGGCGGTGCTTCCGGAAAGTCGGACGGTTGGCTTCCCGCTGGGTAAGGTTTCGATTTCGATTTCGGTGAAATGAACTCCCTTGATAAACCCGGTGCCTAATGTCTTCATGACTGCTTCCTTAGCAGCCCAGCGACCGGCGTAGCTTTCACTCGCCATTTTCTTTTGGCCACAATACTGGCATTCGCCGACAGTATAAACACGTTCCAGAAAATGATCGCCATGCCGGTCGATCATTTTCTCGATCCGTTCAATTTCAACGATGTCTGTTCCCAGTCCGACAATCATGACTGCGGTTTTCCAATGATTCAGGAGACCGGACGAGGTTTTAAGCCGCAGGCTTCACGTGCCCGGGCCAGAACGGTTTGAGCTTTCGCCCGAGCTTGTGCCGCGCCAGCCCGCAAAATATCTTCGACTTCATCCGGATTTTGTTCCAGCGTGGCCCGTTTTTCAAAAGCGTGGCCGAAATGCTCGATCGCTTTGTCGTACAGATATTGTTTTGCGTCACCGTAACCCATTCCTCCTGCCCGGTAACGTTCGGCCAGTTCCTGTTGTTGGTCTTCAGTGGCAAACAGCTTGACGAGCGAAAAGACGGGGCAGGTTTCAGGATCTTTGGAATCTTCAACAGTTTTCGAATCCGTTTTGATCGACATGATTTTCTTGCGAAGTTTTTTCAGAGTCGGGGGAAAGACTTCGATAAAGTTGTCATAGCTTTTAGACATCTTTTCCCCGTCGGTTCCCAGAACTTTGGCTGTCGTTTCTAGAACTCGGGCTTCCGGCAAAACGAAGACCTCCGTTTCATAGACCGAGTTAAATCGCTGTGCCAAATCCCGCGTAACCTCGATATGCTGTACTTGATCCAGCCCAACGGGCACGATTTCCGAGTCATAAATCAGAATGTCGGCCGCCATCAAAACTGGATAAGTAAACAACCCGGCGTCCGCTGCGAGACCTCGGGCTTTTTTATCCTTATAAGCATGACATTTCTCCAGCAAGTGCATCTGGGTGAGTGTCATCAACAGCCAGGTCAGTTCGGTGACTTCCGGAACATCTGATTGACGGAAAAGCGTCGCCTGTTCTGGATTCAAACCGAGGGCAAGCAGATCAAGGGCCGCGTCCTGCGTGTAGCCTCTCAGTAACTCGGCATCCCGGATTGTGGTCAGGGCGTGAAAGTCGGCGATGAAATAAAATGCCTGTTCGTTATCCTGCAGGGCAATGTACTGCTGGATGGCACCGAAGTAATTTCCCCAGTGCGGACGGGCTGTGGGTTGGATACCGGACAAAACTTTCATGACAACGGATTTGCTTCAATGAGTAGGCTATTGGATAGAGAATAACGTTATCGGCCTTCTGGATATTGCAGGCTGCCAATAATCTCGGTGACGGAGGAACAATTCTCGCTGGCGAGGGTTTGTTCTAATTGTTCGACCAGCATAGTGGAAAGACTCGGGTTATAAAAACTGGCCGTTCCGATTTGCACGGCACTCGCGCCCGCGACGAGGAATTCCATGACATCGTCGATGTTACTGATGCCTCCAATTCCGATAATGGGAACATCAACGGCCCGGGCAACCTGACATACAGCCCGCAAGGCCAGAGGCTTGATGGCGGGGCCACTAAGTCCACCGAAGACAGCACCCAACACGGGTTTCCGTTTTCGCCAGTTTACTGCGATACCCTGGAATGTATTCACGAGGGAGACCGCATCGGTGCCAGCCTCTGCGACCGCTTGTGCGATGGTGGCGATGCTAGTGACGTTGGGAGTCAGCTTCGCGATAACAGGCAGGTCACAGGCTTCGCGTACCTTACGGAC
>JAGQQC010000166.1 GCA_020426395.1 Planctomycetaceae bacterium | reverse complement strand
GCGGAAGCGAAAGCCTACCTGGAAGAATTGAAGCTGCTGCTTTCTTACATCGGAGTTTCCGACTGTAACATGCAGGAAGGCTCACTCCGCTGCGACGCGAATATTAACCTGCACGTAATGCAAGACGGTGAAAAAATCCCGACTCCGATTGTGGAAGTCAAAAACGTCAATAGTTTCCGCAATGTCGAACTCGCCTGCGAATACGAAGTCGTTCGCCAATTCGAACAGTTTAAGGAAACAGGGAAACGTCTCGGCGAAGTCGAAAAAGAGACACGCGGCTGGGATGCAAACCGGGGAGTCACCTTCTCTCAACGCGGAAAAGAAGAAGCCTCAGACTACCGTTACTTCCCCGATCCCGACCTGGTTCCGGTTATCGTTTCAGATGAGATGCTGAATGAAGCTAAAGCGAACCTCTGTGAATTTCCAGCAGTTCGACGTCAACGCTTCATTGATGAATACAAGCTTTCAACGTACGACGCCACAGTCATCATTGAAAAACTGATTCCCTTTGCCGATTACTTTGAAACGGTCGCGAAAGGGTGTGGAGATGGCAAACAGGCCGCGAACTGGGTCACGCAGGATGTGACCCGCGAAATGAATGACCGCGGACTGAGCATCGAAGAATTCCCCATCAAAGCCGACGTTCTTGCAGCATTACTGTCCAAAGTTCTCAAAGGGGACCTGACGATTAAATCCGCGCGAGAAGTCTTCATGGATCTCATCGAATTACCGGTGGCGGAATGCACCACCGCCAGGATTGATCAGATCATTGATGAAAAAGGTCTCGGCGCACTGCAGGACACCGGACAAATTGCGGAAGTTATCAGTGCGGTTGTCGCCCGCAACGAAAAAGCGGCTAGTGATATCCGCGAAGGAAAACTGCAAGCTGCCGGCCCCATGATTGGCCAGGTGATGAAAGAGCTCAAAGGAGCCGATCCGAAAACAGTACGTCAGATGATCATCGATCACATCCAGGGCAACTAGAACTGTTTAAGATCTTGTCCAAGATAAGTGTGGCGGCTTTTGTGCACGAAAAGCCCTCGAAAACGTGGTTTTGCGCCGTCTGAAGCCGCTACGCTAAAATGTGACACGTTATAGAGTAAGTGGCCCAGACAATCGGTCACTTCGCGGGTGTCGCTTTCTTCACGGGTTCAATTTTCCAGGCATCCAGCCAGACGGTTTTCACTGGTGTCATCCCGTATTTTTCGAGCAGTTTTTTGTGCATGTCTTCCATGTGGCCTGCGCCGTAGAAGATCCCGATTTTTGTCGCCCCTTTGTCGATCTGCTTTTGCATCACCTCCAGGGCCACATCGTTCCGGTCATGAATCAGCGAGAAACCTTTATCGCCTCCGAATGAGTTCAAAAACGACTCGTTCGAAATGAATTCCCTCGCGAACAAATCTTTGAGCTTACGGGCCCGGATATCGGGGGGATCGAAGGCGGTGGCCATCATCGCCATCCCCACAATGTCCGAATTGGACTTGCTCTGCATCGTCGCATTGGCCTGCATCAGTCGCAGGAACAGGTTGATCGGTGTTTCCCCTTTTTCCTTCATCGTCTGGAACAATTGATCGGGCGACATATCCGCATGCACAAAATTCTTCTGGGTGTAATCAATATGCTCCAGTTGAAATTCGAGCTGGAGCGCGTCCTTCATCATCATTTGCATGGAAGAAACGATATTCCCGCCATCCCGTTCATTCGCCTTAAAGCCCTGTTTCAGCGCCTCGGGAGGAGCCACCAATTCGTAGAGCAGGGCATCATAGTACATGAATTGTTGATTCAGGATTTCGTAATATTCCTTATCCCCAATGTGAATCACCCCAATCAGATCGACACGGACCTCTTCCTTTCCAGGCCGTTCCAGTTGATACCGGGTAATCGCCGTCTGCAGGGCCGTCGCCTGATCATCTTCATCCGTCTCCACCCGCATGAACTTATATTCTACTTCAGCCTTCTCCGCCTCTTTTTTCTCACCCTCATCCGCTTTGAGTGGAACGAGCGAGAAAGTGAAGACAAGAAGACCGATAAACAGTTGCAGCAGACGGGATTTCCAATCCACAAAAGAAAGCTTACGAGCTTGAGGCATCCTATTTTCTACTCCGGAGGCCAGAATTTGTTCCGATTTGACGGAAGCCCTCTGGGCAAGGGGGAGGGGTTTTTTGAAAGCGTCTTCTCATTTTACGTGGAAAGCCCGCAGCAGGGCAATTGCTGATTCAGAATTAGCACCAGAACTCAGGCGGAAACAGAGGGTTCCAGTTCTTTCCCACACATCGGATATCCCCTTTTCTCTGTACTGAACAGCTCCCCACAATTTGGGCAAGCGAATTCATTTTTCGTCCTCGCTTTCGGTTTTAGTCTCATCAACAAAATTGGGCGAAGCGGGTGTGTCCAGTTCTTCACGTTCTTCCTGCAACCGGGTGATCTCCAGCAACAGCGATATCCACGGCCAGCCAAAGCTCAGCACAAAGACCAAGTAAACGAGATAAGAAATCACGAGATATTCGGTGGAAAAGATCGAACTTAACGGCGTTTCTCGGTCAACTTTACTAACGGCTTCAAACAGAAAATAACCCATCAGGGTAAAATGCGCGATCATGTAGAGCACGAAGGAAATCAGCATGATCAACAGACGACGACTCACAAACGGAGGAAAGAAAGGTTCGTCCGGTTTTTCTCCTCCGGGACGACTCGCCCTATAGAGAACCGGCAGATAATACACCATGAGAATCCCATAAAAGCCGGGAACAAAGCAGCTAATAATCACAACGACATCAAGCGTCTTCCGTTTTTTATGGTCAAAGGCCTTCAGATTTTCACCCGCCCTCCACAGCCAGATCGCATGCATCACATGGGTCGCGATCGCCAATGCATGAACGAGTAAGACAACACTAATCACGGAAAGTACCCAGGAGGGTGGAGGAGGTTCCTGCGACTTAAAGAGTTCATCAAACCCGTTAAAGAAGAAAAGTTGTGTGCTGACCACAGCCAGAATCATGGCCACATTAAATCCAACGAACAACCAGACCCAAAGTCTTAACGGTCGAAATCGGTATTCGTGACTTAACCTTGGATCATTTGATGATTGAACATTCATAGGATTGCGACTTTCAGTTCTGATCTTAAGTTTCGGATTCGATCAGATCATCTAACTGTTATGCAAAATCCGAATTCTTATTCCCACACACAGGACAGTTCTGATGTTCTTTCGGGTAAATCTCACCGCAGGCTTCACAGGTTCTCTGTTTCGTCAATTGGGGTAACTTCTCGTAAAAACGTTGTTGCAGACGGCCGATTTGATAAAAAATGCTCAGCAGACAACTAAACAAGACGATGAACAACAACAGTACCGGCATGAGATAAGCAGGGCCATCCATCTCCTCCGGAGGTGTTACCCTGGACCAGCTTATCAGTGTATATCCCAATACAATCATCGCCAGACAGCGAATATAGACAGATGGTTCAAGCCAATATTGGGCGGCCTTGGTGCGCCAGCGGGAATTACTTTTACGATACAGATACGAAAGATAGAAAAAAGAGCCCAACACATTCAGCCCAGGAAAGAGAGCAATCATCGGCATCGTATTCAACCACCATTTGGGTGTTCCCGGTCGAAGTATTTCCAAGTTAGTGGCGGCAATGTCGACACAGCGAACCGTGAGCGCGTAAATGAGGAGCACGTCGATGGCGAAAGCCAGTCTTGTGATGTCAGCAATTTTTTCTGGAATACGGGGAGGACCGCCCAGTGGCCTCCATATTAAAGACCAACTCACCGCCACCAGAAATAAAATGATGGAAACCGTCAACGCCCAGATGTAGCGCCGCATAGGCTTAAATTTCAGTTCTTTCGATGCAAATAAATCCATTTTCATCCAGACCCGTTTGATGACATATTACGAATACTTCGAGGAGCACCACACACAGGACAACATTCCTCGTCCAGCGTGACGGGCTCTCCGCAGGCGGTGCAGGTGGCTTCGGAATGCCGGAGATAATCCTCGTATTTCTCCCGGTCCAGTTCATTCACTTTGGTAATCATGCTGTTCCAGCAATACGCCATGATCAAGGTCAGCGTCGCCATTGAGCCGGTCATCACTGACATTTTCTTTCTGATCAGTTCCGGATTCTGATCAACGTCCAGTAAACCAAAAAGGATGGACGCGAACAGGAAAATTGTGGAAGCGATCAAAATCCAGCAGCGTCTTTTGAAAAAGCGGAGTATGGCCTCTCGCTGTTCAGGGCCGGTTGAATCCAGAAAGAAATGCCGACAAACTTCGCGAAAACAAAACCAGGCGACCAGATTGTTAAACATCGGAGTTCCCGTCATCTGATATCCCCAGAAGGGAAGAAAACGGTTTTCCTTCCCGGATAGGATCAAGGTGTTTCGGATCACACGGTTTAGCCAATACAAAAACCGAACGAACAACATGAAGTGTGCAAAAATAAGGAGTACTAAATTGATCGCTGAAAAAATGAAAATTGCTTCACTGTAGTTGTGGTAAAACTCCTGTAGGTAACTCGACTCAAGCTGCATCAATTCTAAATCAATCAGGAGAAGAAACTGCACAATCAGAAAGCACAAAACGAATTCGATCACCACGATGAATGAATAACAAAGAATCCCTTTCGCATGGTTGGCGGCAGGTTCGTACTGGTTCTCCGGCCTCAGTTTGATTCGCATTTGCCAAAAATCACCAAACGTCATGACTTCACCGATGATAAAATTTGGGGCTCAGAGATTCTGACCAATTAAACGGGATTTCACCCGCATCGGCTCACACCATTCCACCAGATTCCTCTGGATTCAGATTAAATCCACAGACGGGGCATATTGTCGATTCCCCCGGGATAAGCTCTCCGCATTTTGAACACTCACGATGACTCATAATGGATTGAAGCTGTGCGAGGTCCTGTTGCATGCGACCTATTTTGAGGATGAAAGAAATCGCCGCCCAGGCACTGATCACCACCAGTACGAGTAGGTAACTGAGCAAAACCAAATCCGTCCATCCTCTGAACACCCTTAACAGCGATCGAGAGAACTCCTCATTGAAGGGCAAAATCAATATCCCCCACCAGATCATATTCACCAATCCACATCGCACTAGGACGTACCCAGGAGGCAGCCAGGCGGTGCGAGAACGCACGGATTCGTCCATACTACTGCGTCGGTACAACAGAGACAGCAACCAGAATCCGGCAATCAAAGTGACATAAGGCAAGGCGAGCACGAACGTCGCGAGTGCGGCAGCCAATCTGGGAAATCGAGGATTGAAAGTTCTTAAATTTCCAAATGCGCGAAAACACCAAAGCAAACAGGCAACATAGCTAGACATGCCAACGATCCAAGCTGTGAAGACCGTTGCAACTACAATTACCACAGCGGTTGAGTGATAAGGACTATCGGACTCCACCCGAGTCTTCCCAATCACAATAAACTGGTAGACCAAAATAACCATAATCGAAAGAACCGCCAGGAAAAGCAGGCTGCCTACACAAAACTTACTCAACCGTTTTAAGGATACAAATTCTCGTCGGGATGGATTCATTGAAGGAGCTGTCTCAATATTCGACATAATTGCATTTCTTAGGGGAACAAAGTTGCTGCAAGCTGCTAACAAGTTCCCAGCCTAGCTTGCGTGAACGAAACCCGCAACAGGCATCTCCTGTCTGAGAGTATCAGATGGTCAAAGCTGGTCGGCCATTGAACCTTTTGCCGCCGAAACCGGTCTGCTAAAATGCCCCGCAAATTGAGAGAACAGGGTGGCCCCTCTTCTCATCCGTAAACCTTCAGGCGAAACAGACCCATGGCCAAACAACCGAAGACCGCAATCAGCCCGACTCGTGAAGAAAACTACCCGGAGTGGTATCAGCAGGTGATCCGCGCCGCGGATCTGGCGGATCTCTCTCCCGTACGAGGGTGTATGGTCATCAAACCGTGGGGGTGGGGAATCTGGGAAAACATGCAGCACGCCTTGGACGGCATGTTCAAAGCGACCGGGCATGAAAACGCCTACTTCCCGCTCTTCATTCCGATGAGCTTTCTTGAAAAAGAAGCCGAGCACGTCGAAGGGTTCGCCAAAGAATGTGCCGTCGTCACCCACCACCGGTTGGAACCCGGTCCGGATGGGGGATTGGTCCCCGCTGGCGAATTGGAAGAACCGCTCATCGTAAGGCCGACTTCGGAAACGATCATTGGATCGATGTACGCCAAATGGGTGCAGTCGCATCGCGACCTGCCGATTCTGATCAATCAGTGGGCAAACGTGGTCCGCTGGGAAATGCGAACCCGGATGTTCTTGCGAACGGCCGAATTTCTCTGGCAGGAAGGGCACACCGCCCATGCCACAAAGGAAGAGGCTATCGAAGAAACCAACAAGATGCTCGAAGTCTACGCCGACTTCGCCGAGAACTGGATGGCGATGCCGGTCATCAAAGGCGAAAAGACCGCCGGTGAACGTTTCCCCGGTGCCGTCACCACACTCACCATCGAAGCGATGATGCAGGACCGTAAAGCGCTACAATCGGGAACCTCCCATTTCCTCGGTCAGAATTTCTCGAAAGCCCAGGGCATTCAGTTCCAGGACCAGAATGGCGAGAACTGTTTCGCCTGGACAACTTCCTGGGGGGTTTCCACCCGACTGATTGGCGCACTCATCATGACCCACAGTGATGATGATGGTCTCGTCGTTCCGCCGCGACTTGCTCCGGCGCAAATCATGTTGCTTCCGATCCACAAACCGGAAAACGAAGCGACCGTCATGGAATACTGTGAAAGCCTGAAAGCAGAGCTGGAGGCCCAGCAATTTGGAGGCCTGCCGATCCGGGTAAAGATTGACAACCGGGACATTCGCGGCGGTGAAAAAAACTGGCAGCACATCAAACGGGGAGTCCCCCTGCGAGTAGAGATCGGCCCCAAGGATATCGAAAAGGGAGGCGTCTTTGTCGGTCGCCGTGATACAGGAGAAAAGAAAGGGTATGACCGGAAGGAATTCGTCGCCCAAGCGGCTGAAATCTTACAGGAAATCCAGCAAGGTTTGTTTGACCGTGCGTTGAAATTGAGAGAAGAGAACACTCACACCTTCACAGATTTCAATGAATTCGAAGCCTACTTCACTCCAAAAAACGAAGAGGAATCCGAAATTCATGGCGGGTTCGCTCTATGTCACTTCGTGGATTGTCCTGAGATGGAAGAAAAATTGAAACTGCTGAAAGTGACCCCGCGCTGCATTCCGCTCGATCAGCAACCGACCCCGGGAACCTGTATTTTCACCGGCCAACCCACAGATAAAATCGGCGTGTTTGCTAAGGCCTATTAGGGTAGATTTTGTTGCTTTTCCAGATAGCTTTCCATTTGCCTGATCCACTCCGACCAGGCGGGAGAGAACTCTCCACGTAAATCGTCTAAACGCGTTTTTACCTCTGGAGATGCATCGTGAAATCTGTCCGCAATCAATTCCTCTAGCACAGCATCGTATTGCTGGCTCAGCAACAATATCTCCTGACAGACCTCAAGCATCGCTTGGGTAAACTGGAAGAAGGAAAAACGTGTTCTCGGGATATCGTAATCTTCTATATCGAGCCACTCATTTTTTCGTGTCATGAGCATATGCGATTGCTCATGGGCCCAGATTTTTGTGCAACCTTCTTCTTGATTGGTCAACTGGACAATCCCTGCCACCCAATTCTCTGCATTGACCAACATGTCGGGTAAATCAAAAAACGGGGCTCCGTCGGCAAGAATGACAAAACCTTCCGGGACCACCTCGTCTTCTACCGCTTGCAACTCAATGATTTGAACGATTAGTTTAGGAGACTCGAGCAGTTTGCTAACTGGTAGCCGTTCCCCCTCCGGTTCTAAGACAAATGAAATCGAAGCCGTTTTAATGGGCAGGTCGGGCCACGATTTCTCACTGTCCAGCGGCTCACATTGATCAGCTCCAATACTTATCCGGCGACTGTCCGCAAAGTCGATGAACAGGATAAGTAGCGTAATTGAGATCAAAATCGAAAATACAATGAGAGCTAGTACCATTTTGAACAATACCCAAGCCATGCGATTGCAGGTGCGAAAATATTCCCTGAGTTTCCTCATTTC
Organism: Planctomycetaceae bacterium; assembly: GCA_020426395.1. Taxonomy (GTDB): domain Bacteria; phylum Planctomycetota; class Planctomycetia; order Planctomycetales; family Planctomycetaceae; genus Polystyrenella. The sequence continues at coordinate 913 of JAGQQC010000166.1, read as the reverse complement.
GATAAACTATGGCAAGCCAACAGGTTGTATTCCGAAAAATTGACTCCTTCCCATACGCAAAACCTGCTCTTCCGACGATTTACGCCCCTCAACAACCTTGTGATGGTGACTCCTAACCCGATATGATCGGATGTAAGGTATGCCTGATAGCTCAGTTAGGGAGTGGCATACTTTATTAAGTCATCCTCAAACCCTCTGATGGGCACATTGGCCCTTTATTCTGGTGGAAGAACAACCACAATCGGGTTTCAGGACAGGTTCTGCTCGCAGCATGAATGAACACAATGAAAATTAGAAAGCCCTGCCTCGATGACCATGACTCGCCGGTACGTTCAGGACCTGCAAGACGGAGAGACAATTGAAGAAGTTTTTCTACTGGTGGACAAACAGCTAAGGGCTAACCGTAACGCCGATCTCTACTTGCTCGCCACGATGCGTGACAAAACGGGTATCATCAACGGTTTGATGTGGAATGTCTCTGAAGAATCGATGTCCCACATCTCCGCGGGCGATTACGTACAGATCAAAGGGAAAGTGCAACTGTACCAAGGGTCGCTCCAGATCATCATCACCCGCATCAGTAGAATCCCGAACGACAATATCGATTCTGAAGATTTCCAACCCACGAGTTCCCAGAATGTGGCCGAGTTACTCGAACAACTGAAAAGCCGGTTGCTGGCGATCGACGATCCCCAATTGCGCAGCCTGATGGAATGTTTTCTCATCGATGAAGATCTGATGGATACATTCTCTCGCGCTCCAGCGGGCGTTAAAGCTCACCATGCCTACCAGGGGGGGTTACTGGAACATGTCGTCCGCCTGATGGAGATGGCTTGGCGAACCTCAGATCTTTATCCTGAAATTGACACCAACCTGCTGTTGGCAGGGGTCTTCCTGCATGATTTGGGAAAAG
>JAGQQC010000165.1 GCA_020426395.1 Planctomycetaceae bacterium | reverse complement strand
ATTTAAATAAGCATGGCGTATTTTGAGTAATTTTACTTTCGGTGTTTTTTCAAGCATCAATTGAAAAGATTTGGACGTCACCTTTGGTGAAGACAAATCGATGCTCGTTATTTTGGACAGTTCAACCAAGTGCGACAGTTTCTCCAGTTCTGCGTCCGAAGAAAGACTGACCGCGTTGAACTCCCCATAAAAAATTTCGTCGACCCACTTTTTTCCCAACCACCCGCTCAAATTGTATTTATCCTCAAAAGCAGTCGAGACCCGCGTGCCCACATCATTCACAAAGCTGCGCGTGCGAACATGTGGTGGGGTTATCCCGTTTATAGATACTCTGGTCCAACCACCTCCTCCTTGCTCAAATTGTGTAAATTCAGCCTCAAACTTCTGCCTCTGTTGTCGGGTTTGATAGATCTTCAAACCTCCGTAACTCATTACGACAGGTAAGAACAGCAGCACAACATACCGTTTCCATTTGCGGCGGGGTGGTTTCATCATGATTGTCTCTAACACAGGATTCAGCATCAATGTTCAATACACGATCACACAATTCGGGAGTGCGGCTTTTAATTGACCGTAACCCGCCTCAGTTACGTTGGTATGTCTGAGTCTCAAAAATTTGAGGGCGGTCAATTTCGAGAGGTGCTCCGCGACGGCATCAGTCAAGGGCATACTAGCGAGGGAGAGTTCTTCCAGAGAGATGAATTTCGCTAAGTGCTCGGCACTTTTGTCGGTCAAGGGGCAGTAATCGAGAGTAAGATGCGATAATTTTCCGTGATCCGCCAGGGGAACCAGTTGTTCGATTCCTATATCAGAAACGGAGGTATGGGCCAAGTTCAGTTTTTTCAGATTACCGAGACGAGAAAGATGTTTCAAACCGGTATCGGAGACAGGTGTCATGCCTAACAACAACACTTCCAGTTCGTGTAGAGAACCGATGACCTCCAGGCTCTCGCCATCAATCGAAGTGTTATTCAGTTGCAATTCGATCAGTTGATTTTGAAACCTTCCCAGATCGAATTTCGAGCCATCGTATTCTTTCCAACGAAGGCGAACTTTAGCGGCCGTAGTGAGATCAAACAGCTCCTCTGCCTGTTTCATATCAGCTTCGCTTTGAACCTCGATTGAATAGACTTCTTCGGAGGCCACTTTCATCTGCCACTCATAATCGAGCCAGTCAATCGCCAGTTGCGGGGCGCGCAAGTTCGCGTTTATCCAGGTTCCGTGCTTACCATGGTAATCACGGACCGCAATTGAATTCGGCACCGTTTTCGTATAAGCGACGCTTTCCGTAATTGTGTATTTTTGTTCGCGAACCGTTCGGCGATGACCGTCCCGATAACGGTCGTAACATTCGATGGAAAGCCGATAAACGACGGTGAATGTCAATAACACCCAAAAAACGAGAAACCATTTCTTCCTGGTAGCGGGTTTCATATCAATCGCATCCTGTGCCGGGAAACCAGTTGTCACATCGGGAGATGCTGCGATTGTAACAGCGAGGTGGTGCGAACGTCTGCCCAAAATCAAAAATAATCGACTGTTTTGAGCGGCATTCCTCTCGCCGTCATCTGTCATTCAATCTCCGAATCATCGTCCGACTCGGTTTGAATGGTGATCTCACAGAGTGGCAAAGCTTCTTTCAGCCGCTCGATGCCGGCCTCAGTAAACCCGGGTTCATAGATCACGAAGAAAGTGAGATTCGTCATTTTGCCGAAGGTCTCGATTGATACATCAGTAAACTCGCCTCCATCCAACCACAAGTGGTCGAGGTTGGGAAATTGTAACAAGCATTCGACATCATCATCGCTCAAATGGTCACCGTAGTAACAGAGTCTGGTGACCTCCGATGAATCCATCACTTTAAGGCAGGCTTTGAATCCCTCTGGAGTGACTTTGGTTTCATTCAAAACAAGCGACGTCAGATGCCAGTTTTTAATAATGGATGGTAGTATGTCATCGGCAACATCCAGCTTGCTCAGAAACAGCGTCTCGAGATTGGTAAACCTGGCGAGCACCTCAAACTCCTCCGCCGAGATGGACGCCTACTGCAAATGAAGTGACTCCAATTCTGGCACGCTGACCGCCAATAGTTCTAACGATTCGTGTGTGATCTCCTTCGACTTCAAAACGGCATAGGGAAGGTCCGAGAGGTCAAATAAGTCCTTCGTCTTTTTCATATCCGCATCGGATGTCACTATGATAGATTCAAGCAATTCCTCCTTGAACATGCTCGCATATTCTGGGGGAAGATATTCTCGCGCCCATTCCGGGACCTCGTACACACTTCTTATTTTCGTGCCTTGCGCGTTGGCATAGATGGTCGCGAGAGGCGGGCCAGATGGTGACATTCTTTCCGTGCCGATCTGATATTCCTTATTCCGGGCAATCACCAGTTGTGTTTCGCGCCACATGTTCCCACTATGAACCACAAACACGCCGACCAACACCACAAAGAACGCGATCAAAACCCAACTTCTCCAACCTCGTCGCGCGGGTTCTTTAACGGGAGATTGACTGGTGTCATTCGGTGCATTCATGATTAACTCTCATGCACTGATGGTGAGATCTATTCCGGGTTCGTTTAGAGCACTACAGTAACTCGACCTGATCTTTTATTGACTGTTTTTTGGTCGACTTCTTTTTCTGGCGTGATTCCAAAGTGACCCCCTCTTTTGTGGAAGGAGCACTCTTGAGGGGGTTCTCCGTTCCCTGGAGTGGGTCACCGGGGGTAATTTCTGCCAGGCGGTCGTTGACCCGGGTTGTGTATTCCTCGGAAAGTTCAAAACCGAGATAGTCCCGGTTCAGCTTTTTGGCAACAGCTAAGGTGGTGCCGCTACCGGCGAAGGGGTCGAGAACTTTTTCCCCTGTGTGGGAACAAGCGCGGATAATGCGAGCGAGGATTAATTCGGGCATCTGGCAGCCATGCCATCCTTTCCGTTCCTTGAAAGTCCCATTCACCCGCGGAACATACCAGGTATCTTCGTCTGCCTGAAATGAATCGGGAATATCCTGGGGACGAAGGATCCAGGTATCGTCAGGCAACCGGCCTTTCGGGTTGGCTCGTTTGTCGCCGTAGACCAGTTGGCGTGCGGACGGGACTCGAATGAGGGGGTCGTCCGCGTTAAAGGTGAACTGCTCTTTGTCCTTGACCATATAGAACAAATGCGCGTGCGAACGACTGAACTTATTTTTGCAGTTCACCCCAAAGGTGTAATACCAGATCACCCAACTACGACAGTGCAGCCCCAATTCCCGCTGCATCATCACTTTGAGTTCGGCGGCGTATTCATCCCCAATCGCCAGCCAGAAAGTGCCATCCGGTTTGAGTACGCGGACGACTTCGCTTAGCCAGGTTTTCGACCAGTCGAGATAGTCATCGCAGGAACGGTCATCGTCGTAGGTATCGTAATCGTAACCGATGTTGAACGGCGGATCGGCAAAGGCAAGATCGACGGAACCGGCTTCCAGTTGTTGCATCCCGGTGATGCAATCACCTTGAGTGACTTGATTCCAGGGTAAAGTCATCCCGATCTCCTCCGTGTCTTGATTGTTGTAAATAGAAAGAGGCTCAATCTTTCACGATTGGATTAGTCAAGGTTCCGATACCAGTGACGGTCATGTGAACCATATCTCCATGCTCCAGCGAGAATTCATCAGGCGGAATGATTCCCGTACCTGTCAACAAAATCGCTCCTGCGGGGAATTCATTGTCCCTACCAAGCCAAGCGACGAGATCGGACAGCTTTCGGTGCAGTTGATCGAGAGCGGTTTCTCCGGTAACAACGGTTTCCCCGTTACGTTCAATCACCAATTTAATTTTAGTGGCGGCCAGATCCAACTCATCGTTCCCCGCCAGCAGAATTGACGGCCCCAGGGCACAGCATTGTTTGTACAATTTGGCCTGGGGTAGATAAAGCGGGTTTTCGCCTTCGATATCGCGGGCCGACATATCGTTGCCGATCGTGTAACCCACAATTTTCAAATCGGGATTCACCACGACGGCGAACTCAGGCTCTGGAACGGACCAATTACTGTCGTACCGAACGCGAACCGGCTTGCCTGGTGCGACGACACGATTCGGGGTTGCTTTGAAGAATAATTCCGGGCGGTCCGCTTCGTACACTTTGTCATAATGGGAAGCCCCGGTTTCTGATTCCTCCATCCGGGCGATCTGGCTGCGTTTATAGGTAACACCGGCTGCCCAAACTTCCTGGCGATCAAGCGGAGCGAGCCATTCCACTTCGTCCACGGCAACGGGATCTAATTTGGTATCAACCAGAAATTTCGCCAACCCCATCGGATCGGGAGAATGCAGGATGTCTGTCAGCGTGCGCACATGGTCGACTTGGGAAACATCCAGCAATCGAAGTTCGTCCCCTTCCACAATCGCCGGAGTCACATCACCCGCTGCAATTACTTTGGCCAGTTTCATGTTGTCACCTTATGTATTCTATGTTGGTCAGCTGCAAAGGGAATCGCCACCATTCAATTCAAACTCCCCTCGAAGGAGAGCAGCCCTGATAATTATCCAGTGAGGAAACTCATGATTTCGCGCGATATTGGCGGAGGGCTTCGAGCGTGTTCACAAAGTCTTCTGGTAATGGTGCCTCAAATTGCATTCTTTTTCCACTCTCGGGGTGGCTGATTTCGAGACGAAATGCATGAAGAGCCTGGCGGGCGATTAAAACCCGCTCCAATTCACTCTCTGATAAACCGGAAGCATGCTCATCCGTCAAATCGGAAAGTCGAAATTCAGAGCCCCCATTGTACAGAGCATCCGCCAGGAGCGGGCACCCTTTGTGCTGCATATGCACTCGCAGTTGATGGGTTCGCCCCGTTTCCGGGAGCAATTTCACATAGGTGAAACCGTTATACCGTTCGAGAACTTCAAAAAACGTTTTCGCGAAGCGGGTTAACTCCCCTTCTTCGCTGACAATCATCCGTTCTCGATTTCGGAAACTTTGTCGCAGGTGTGTCTCGATGTAATCGGAATCGAACTCCAACTCATTCCAGGTCAGCGCCCGGTATTCTTTTTTCACCACTCGATCAGCAAACTGCTGACTTAACTTATCGTGTACCTGGTTGTTTTTGGCGATCACGATCACTCCGGTGGTGTCCCGGTCCAGCCGATGCACGATTCCGGGACGATGTTGTCCCGCACTATCCGAGAGCTGGTCGAAGTGAAACTGCAAAGCCCCGGCTAACGTGCCCCTGTAATTTCCCTTCCCCGGATGGACAATCATGTCAGCCTGTTTGTTGATGACGACAAGATGCTCGTCTTCGAACAACACATCCAGCGGAATATTCTCCGGCTGGATACTGCTATCGGGTTCTTCGGGTAAGCGAACGGTTATCCGGTCGTTGACGCGCAAGCGGCGTGATTTTTTGACTTCCAGGCCGTTGACCCGAACAGCCCCCAACCGAATCGCTCGATTAAAAAGTTGCCGGCTGTAATTGGGATACAACCGGGTCAGGTAATGATCGAGCCGCCAACCATGAGCCCGCGCCTCCACGATGAGATCGATCGGTTCGAGACTTAATTCTGGAGGCGCCTCGGTTGGTTCTTGTTGATCTTCTGACGGCTCACTCATTCGGACGGAGGAGATTCCGCCGGCTTTTCTTCTGCAGCCGGCTCTTCAGAGGCGGATTCTGGCTCGGAAGGACTGGTTTCTTCAGCCGCCGGCTCTTCACCAGGTTTTTCTTCACCGGCCTTCTCTTCACCGGCAGGCTCCGCTGGAGTTTCAGGAGCGGGCTTCGCTTCTCCCTCGGGAGCAGGATTCAACAGAGGTCCCAACGGGCTCTCTCCTGCAGGCGCGCCCCCTTCTGGGGACAGAATGCCGTCGAGTGGGCTCGACATCTGACCGTCTTGGGGAAGTCGTTCCTCCAAGGGTTTGCCGGCGTTGGCGGCCATCCATTTGTAGAGCGACTGCACCCCTGGTTTTTTCAACCGCTCAATCCGTTTTTTAGCATCGGCAGAATAAACAGAAATTTTGTCATACCGAGTGAGAAACGTTTCAAAGGCTTTGATCGCCTCGGAAGTATCTCCTTCCGAAAGAACTTCGAGAGTACAGGCTTTGCCATACAGGGCCAATTCCTGCAATTCGGGGTCATCCGTTTTGGCGAGAACTTCTTCGTAATTCTTCAAGGCTTGCTTGAGATCGGAAACAGCCCCGGCTCGATCGGAAAAGAGCATCGTGGTGCCACTGGAGAGCTGCATTTCTGCCTCTTTCAGGGTAGCCCAGTGAGCCACAAGTGTTCCTGCAAACTGGGAATCAGCGGCGATATCGGCGTAATCCTGTTGCGAACTGGCGGTCAACATTCCCGAGGCCGCCTTGGAAGTCGCTTCTGAAGGAGGACGATTCATCCACAAATAGGCTACACCCGCCACAACAATCGCCAGAATGACCGCAATGATCATACTGCTATTCTTCTCCAGAAACGGTTTTGCTTTGACCAGCAAGTTCTGGAGATCGTTTTCTTTCAGATGATGACGCTCTTCGCTTTTCATGGACTCGCCCTTGCGAGGATTTCCGGGAACGGGTCTTTCTGCTATTTCCGAAAGACAGGAACTCTTAACTTTCACTGTCTACAGAACTTACTGCGGAAAGACCAGACCAGATTGTGGATCGGGGGGAATAAAAATGGAAGTCGCAAGTATAGATTCAGGACGGGATTAAGGTCAACCTTGACGATGCCCCCGATCCGCTCTTGCTCACTCTAACGATTCAAAGGGGCGACTTCCCCTGCCGGTACTACGATCCCTGGGCTGGAAATCCCGGGCAAAAAGGAAGGTTATGCCACTCTCTCCCGTAAATTCCTGCTGGCAATCGGGGTAATTTATGGGGTATACTTGTCATCAGCCCGCTTGTGGCGCAGAATTTCCCAAGTTGTAATTCCTGATCGCCCAACACCTTGAGAATAGAAGTCGAATGAATAGCACCGTCAAAAAAATGGTTTACGGATCGCTGGCCGTCGCTATCGTGGTCGGCATTGTCAGCATTCTCGATCTCGTCATGAAAATTCCATTCGGTGGCCAGATCACGCTCGATATTATCTTCCTGGTCTGCTGCGCGATCATGGGATACATGGGCTTCAGCATCAAACGGGAACAGTCTTAAGACTCTCCCCAGCCTCTCAATGACCTGATTTCTAAGTTCGTCAGGTTAACCAGATGAATGTCGCCGCTGTGATAATCAGCGCGAAGACAATGTTCAGCAAAATGCCTGCCCGCGCCATCTGTCGCATGCTGACTTTGCCGGAGCTATAGACAATCGCATTCGGCGGGGTCGCAATCGGGAGCATGAAGGCGCAACTGGTCGAAAGAATCGCAGGCAGCATCAACAACTTGGGATCGGCGTTCAACCCAATCGCAGTCGAGGCGAGTATCGGCATCAGTGCACTGGCGGTTGCCACGTTCGAAGTGAACTCTGTCAGGAATGTCATCAGCAGACAGACTGACAACACCCAGACCCAAACCGGTAAATCGGTCAAGTTGTTCACGAGCAACTGACCGATCCAGTCAGAGAGCTCAGTCTCTTTCGCTCCGGTGGCAATAGCAAAGCCTCCTCCGATCAAAAACAGAATCGACCAGGGAACTTTCTTCACGGTCTCCCAATCCATGAGTGGTTCGTATCGCTCGGAATGTTTTCCTTTGGCCGGAATAAGAAACATCAACAAAGCCATTCCGATTCCAACCGTCGAATCGTGCAACCAGGATGTTCCATTCAGGTCTTCACCAAAATAACCGAGTTTCGATAACAACCAGGGTTCCCACCCCGGAATGACGAACCCTTCGGTAATGGTGATTGATTTTCGGAAAATCCATAACAGAGCGGTGCAGCCAAACACGAGCATCATAAGATACTCCGCCTGACTGGGTGCTCCCATCTCGCGCAACTTCTCCGTAATATAGGCAGACTTCTTTTCATCCTGTTTTGTCGAAGCCGGTAACCGGAACGAAAGAATCGCCCAGGCAAGAACGAGTAGAACCGCTCCGACAGGAACAAAGAGCATCATCCATTGCCCCGCCGAGATATTGGGTTCCTCGGGAAATTGAGTGGACCAGACTTTGCTGAAGACCAGGTTGGTTGGCGTTCCAACCAAAGTCGTGCTCCCGCCAATACTGGCCGCGTAGGCAATACTCAGTAAGAGCACGGGAGTTAACCGGTCCAATTCCTCGCGATCTTCTCCCGTCTCCCCCAGGGAAGTCAGCAAGGCGGTCGCCAGGGGAAGCATTAACAACGTGGAAGCGGTATTACTGATCCACATCGACATCGCCGCGGTTCCCAGCATGAACCCGAGCACCAGCCTCCGCGGATTCGACCCGACCCGATGCACGACATGAAGCGCCATCCGCCGGTGCAATTCCCATTTTTCGATCCCGAGCGCAATGATAAACCCGCTCATAAAGAGGAGGATATTCTGGTCCATGTACTGTTTACTGACTTCGCTAGCCGGCAAAATGGCCAGAAACGGAAACGCCAGGAGCGGAATCAAACTCGTCGCCCCGGTTGGAATCGCCTCGGTAAACCAGAAGATCCCCATGAGCACAATCGTCGCCACAAGCCGCATCGCCCCCGGCTGCATTCCGTCGGGCACGGGCAGGCAGAGGATGACCACAAAACAAAAAAGCCCGAAAGTAGCTCCCCACAGGGAAGCGAAACGGGATTCAGACGGAGGGGTAGACATGGCGCGATGTCGGAAAATGGGAGAGTGTCTTGGCGGTTTCAATGCTTACAATAAACTAAGACGATACCCAGTTCCGTCAGGAATTACAAAGAAGGCAAAACCGACAACCTGAATCGCGCTCACCATGGTTCACAGCGAACGAACATTCATTTTGGCTTTTCTAACGGTGGCAATTCGACGAGTGGTTCCCGTTGCTTCCTACCGGATCCATCCTGATACCAGACGTAGGCGCTGTCGGGAACTTCATACTCAAACCGAGAATCAGGGATAATGGCATTCAGATCATATTTTTTCATCTGAGAAACCTCGTTAGTTCCGAATTCCCAAACGATCTCCTGC
>JAGQQC010000164.1 GCA_020426395.1 Planctomycetaceae bacterium | reverse complement strand
TACGGCCGTGGATGCCGTCAAAAAAGGCGCCTTTGATTTCATCTCCAAACCGCCCGACCTCAACCGCCTGCTCATCACCATCCGCAACGCGATGGATAAGTCGAACCTCATCACCGAAACGAAGGTGCTGCAACGCAAGGTTTTCAAATCAAAAGTGCAGGAGATCATCGGCGAGTCGCCTCGCATTCAACAGGTCAAAGAAACGATTGAACTCGTGGCCCCGACCGATGCGCGCGTCCTCATCCTGGGTTCCAACGGAACCGGCAAGGAACTGGTGGCCCGCTGGCTCCACGAGCAGAGCCCCCGCGCCGGGCAGCCTATCGTGGAAGTCAATTGCGCCGCCATCCCTTCCGAACTGATCGAAAGCGAGTTGTTCGGCCATGAAAAAGGGGCTTTCACCTCCGCAATCAAGCAACGGATCGGCCAATTTGAACAGGCCAATGGCGGCACCCTTTTCCTCGATGAAATCGGCGATATGAGCCTGGGAGGTCAGGCGAAACTGCTGCGGGTTCTCGAACAGAAAGTCGTCACCCCCGTCGGAGGTTCGCAGAACATTCCGATCAATGTTCGCGTCGTCGCCGCAACGAATGCCAACCTGCTGGAATCTGTCCGCGAGAAGAAATTCCGTGAAGACCTCTATTACCGATTGAGTGTCGTGACTCAACATCTGCCTCCACTACGTGAACGGCCTGAAGATATCCTGCCGCTGGCCCAATTCTTCTTGAAACAGTTTTCATTACAGGCACGCCGTCCGGAACTCCGTCTCTCGAACGAAGCCCGCCTGCGTCTGCAATCGCACAGTTGGCCGGGCAACATTAGGGAATTAAGAAACCTGATGGAGAGAGTCGCTTTTCTGGCAAACGGTGATCAGGTGGAATCGGAAGATCTTGCCTTCATTCTCAGCCCGGATGAATCTACCCGTAACGAGCCGTTCCTCGAACTTGGATTAAATGAGGCAACGTCCTCCTTCCAACGGGAATTCATTCGCAAGTCGGTCAAACGAGTGAACGGCAACATGAGTGAAGCCGCGCGATTGATGGGCCTGCACCGTTCCAACCTTTACCGCAAAATGCGACACCTCGATATGAAAGAAGTGGGTGGCGAAGAGTAAACGTTGATGAAATCTCAAAGCTGCCGATCAGCTACTTTAAGATAACTTCGCCCGCATACTTCATTCCCGGTTCAACTTTTCCGTTGAGATCGGCTGGTTCCACGGCGAACAGCGGGCTGATCTCAATCGTCGTTCCCGATTCCACCTCTGCCCCCGCCTGCGTCAACCAGTCGGTGGCAATTCTCGTCAGCGCCGACTTGCAGGTTGCGGGGGAGTCGTTTCCTTCCGCGTTTTTGACTGGATTAAACTCTTTCGTCCGGTCCGCTTCCATCACCAGGGCATTCTTCGCCATCGGCAGGGCATCGAAAATAAATCGTTCGAACTTATAGGCATTCGGTTCATCAGGACAGACTGTCTCTCCCTGCTCATTGAGATACGGCACTTTTTTATGAGCGGTATGGAAGGGTAATCCATCCGCAGATTCAGCAATCCGTTTCAGGAAGGGAACATCAAATACGTGAATCGCCGTGCTGCCGGCCCAGTGAAGCAGGCTCCCCGCTTCATCCACTTTTTCCGCAACGGCGGTCGGCATATCGCTGTATTCGATAATCTGTGTTTCGCCATCAATATCGACCACTACGCCTGTTTTCTCAGACGCATTCACCTTGGCAATCACTTTGGTCGACATCTCCGATTCGCGCAGCACATGTAAACCTAAGAACACGGGATCGGCAATAATCGCAGTCGGGTTATCGACCTGATGATAGTACAAGTATTCGATTCCGCGAGATTCAAGTTCGCTAAATAAGTTCGCTTTCGCGAGGGCTCCCAAAATTCCACCATGACCATCAGGGGTCACGCTGAGAAGTCCTTTCTCTGCGAGCAGCAGTTTCCCGGCCTGGTCGTCTACTGCGGGCATTGTCCCCTGCTTAAAGAAGAGAACGTCTTGCTCATCAAGACCAAAGTAGTTTTGTGACTTTAGGTATTCGCGAGTCTCCGCATCGGTTGCGTCACTCGTCATGATCAGATAAGGGATCTTGACGCCTCCCTTTTGTGATCGGGCCAGTACTTGCTCGAACATGATTTGGAATAGAGTGCGGTCAGTCACGGGTCCAATCGGGTACATTCCCTTGGGTTGGTCAAATCCAAGCCGGGTCCCCTGTCCACCAGCGACAAGCACGACGCCCACTTTTCCCGAGGCCAAAAGCTCTCGCCCTTTTTCCTCCGCTGTACTGGCAAGATCGGAATTCACTTCGAGCTCCACCAGGCGAACCAGGTTTTTAGGAGGAACTGCCCGTTCTGCTTTCTGAGCAAGGGATTCTCCTGTCGTATCGGATCCTTTTTCCAGCAGGCGCCCAAGTAGATCAAAATCGACCGATTCAAGTTGTTCTCGAAACGTTGTTTGTTCTTCTTGAGTGAGTTCGTCCCACCACTTCAGCAGATGTTGTTGGTTTGCAGTTTCCAAACGTTGATGGAGATCATCAGCAGGCATCGATATTGAGTACTTTCCTTATAAATCTAGGCTCGTCACCTGTGCTGGCAAGACGTATCAGATTGAATTGTAAAGCCAGCGCTGAACACAGATGACATTCGATGTTTTGGGAATGGAGGGACGTAAGAATCATTTTAACGGATACCGTATGCTGAAAAAACTCGCCCTCGGGAATCTGTTAACGATTATTCACAGGAACCGATGTTAAGTTCACTTATGGTGGGTTCTTTTAATTGGCAATCCGTGTGTAGTGATATAGAAATATTCCCACTGATAAGGCGACATTGAGCGAATCCGTCCCCGCATCCATGGGAATCGTCACTTGCCGATCCGCCAGTTCCAGCCAGCGAGGGTCCAGGCCTTCAGCTTCGTTCCCAAAGAGCAAAACCATTTGTGCGGGGCGAGATTGTTCCATCAAGCTCTCCGCCTCTTCATTCAACACGGTCGCCACAAGATCGTAACCCGCTTCTTCCTTCAATTGGATTAACGCACTCGCGAAGTCGGTGGGAGTGATAATGGGAAGAAAGAAGATATTTCCCATGGAAACCCGAATCACGCGTCGAGAGAAAGGATCGGTAGATTGTTCTCCCACAAGTAAAGAATCTACACCAAACGCGCGGGCGAGGCGCATGATTGTTCCCAGGTTATCCGGGTCAGTAATATGGGGACAGGCAAGAAGCAAACTGGGTTGGTTCTGCTCTGGGGAAGGAGCAACCACATTCTGTTTACGTCTTCCACATGCGAGGAAGCCTTGATGAAAGTTGAACCCGATCAATTCTTCCATCAGGGAATGAGGCATCACCATTAAGGGAGCGCGATCGAGATATTCTTCCGGAAAGAGGTGTCGTTTTTTCTCACTGACGAGAACGGATTCGACCTCGTAATCGGAAGCCAGTAAGCGTTCGACGACAAATCGACCTTCTGCGATAAACGTCTCTGCCCTGCGCGTTCGATTTGTTCGCTTCAAATCTCGATACGGTTCCAACCGCGTATCATCAAGGTTGTCGAGAAATATCTCAGTCATAGCAGAGGAAAGATGGGGCAGAACAAACGAATGGTAACAGTTGAAGTAATCCCGATATCATAACGATTACATCAGATGTTTGTCGCCCCACATCGAGAGGTTAAGCATGGGCCATAACCACATTCCAGCTTGTTGCGGCTGGGCACTGATCTCGGCCAGTGCCGCCGGTTGGAATACTTCACGAGCAAAGGGACTTTGTCGAAGTTTCTGACTCGCCCAGTTAGACCAAGGGCCAGCCAGCCAGCTTTGCACTGACGTCGGAAATGAGGCTTTCTTGCGAGTGGCGAGTTCTCTCGGCATCAATCGGTCGGCTAACGTTCGCAGGATTCGCTTGGATTCGAGATAATTCTGCTGATCCAGTTCCGCCGAAGCAAGATGCGGAATTTTCTTCCCATGCGCCACATCAATTTTATATCGCTGGGGCACCTGAAAAGTTCGCTCCAGCAAGCGTACATCAGTGTATGGAACCCGTGCTTCAAGACTGGCTTGCATCGTGGCTGAATCCAGTCGATAAAGCAAAGATTCCAAATTGATTTTATGCAGCATCAACATATATTTTCGTCGAGTCGGCAAATCTCCCCATTGGTCGAGCTGACGATGATAAAATTCAATCATCGCCTGATCTTGCATCGCTCCCTGCCAGATCGAATTCTGTAACAGGGCCGGTTTTACGGCCGAGGGAATTAAACTATTCAACGCCAGGTAATGATCCGTTTCGGATGAAAACTGGGCGCGTCCATATTGCCGCTGCAAGCTTTCCAGAAAACTGGTGGAGGTCGGGGTATAGACGCTGTTGACATCCTTGTTCATCAGCCGATTGGAACGAACATAGTCCTGGGCGGACCAGTGCTGCGTTGCGTAACCACACAGCAATTCATCGGCGCCTTCTCCTCCCAAGGCCACTCCGACAGACTCTTTCAACGCCTGCGCGATTCGGTAGATAATGACATCCGTCGGTGTTGTCAGTGGAAGATGCTGCTCGTCGATCAAGTAATCCCAGTCTTCCAGATAGTCCTGGGCAGACAGCTTCACCTCACTATGTTCGAACCCAACATAATCGGCACATTTTCGGGCAAAGTCGAAATCTTCCGTCTGCGGATCGAGCGATCCTCCACACTCGCTCCGCATCGAATGCCCAACATGCCGATGTAGCAAACAGGCAAGCGTATTGGAATCGACTCCGCCACTCAAAAAGAGTCCAACGGGAACGTCACTTACCAGTCGATCACTCACAGCCAAATCAAGCAGTTCTTCCAGTTCATCAACCGCATCCAGGTAGCGCATCGTTCCCTCTTCCTGCAAGGGATACTCCCAGTACGATTCGATCCGGACCTTCTCCCCATTGAACAGCAGATATTCCCCCGGGAGCAGTTGCCAAATTCCCTTGTACATCGTTTCCCGTCCCAAGGTGAGTCGGAATGTCGTCAGAAAATGACTGAGTGCGACTGGGTTCGGTTCTCGACTGAAACGGGGATGGGCCAGGATTGCCGCGATGGAACTGGCGAAGAGCAGCGTTCCCTCAACCTGGGTGAAAAAGAGAGGTTTGACTCCGCAACGATCGCGTGCGAGCAGCAACTGCTCTTGGTCAAAGTCATACAACCCGAAAGCAAAATCACCATTCAATCGGGAGAGTACTTCAATTCCCCATTCCTGATACGCACGTGCCAGTACTTCCGTATCACAATGAGTCTGAAACCGATGTCCGGCCGATTCCAATTGCTGCCGTAAGGGGCGATCGTTATAAATTTCACCGTTATAGACGAGTACTGTTCGCTCCTGCTCATCAATCCAGGGTTGCACTCCGCCATCACGATCACGAATTGCAAGCCGACGATGCGCGAACGCGATATTTCGCTTGATGTACCGACCCGCATCATCGGGGCCGCGGGTGATCATGCAATCGCGCATCCGGTCCAAGGTTGCCGGATCAACTGCCACCGAGTTTCCCGGGGCCGCGACCATTCCCAATATGCCACACATTGTCGCGTCGTCCCTGACTGCGGTAAGGAGAAACAGAACGTATTATCGCGGAACAGAGAGGTTCTCTAACGGTTCTTCCACGCGTACGTTTTATCAGGTATCGACGCTTTCTCAGGGTTGGTTCAGGTAACCCCCGAGGCATTCAGTTGTAGCGAAACGGCAGTCTGGGAAAACGACATCAAGGCTATGCCGCAATGATGGTCCGGGAATCGTTGCAATCGTTACAGTTTCACACTTTTCTTCACCGCATTCTCAGTCAGGAACTCGAAGAAATTTATTGCGGCAGAATTTTTTCGGTGTCCTGCAGGATTTGTTGACGTTCCTTTTTGGTCAATTCATCAAGAGATTGGTAGGCATGATTCGCTTTCACACGCGCTTTCACCCACATCATGACATTCACCGCGGCCCGATCTTTTATCTGATAATTAACAGGCCCCTCTTCCCCGTCATAGACGGTTAAGGGAAGATTTTCCCAGCCATGTTCCGCAGCCAGTTTTTCCAGTTCAGACCGGGCGGAATCGGGTTCGTCTGTGAGATAGATTCCAAAGGCTCTCAGTTTTTTGTTCTCGAAACTGTGCGCCGTCTCGTTTACCGCTGCGAGCAGTTCCACCACCGGCTTATCAATTTTCTTGAAGAAGACCGCAATCACTGGCTTTCCACCATACTGGCAAGCGTAACATAACGTCCGCCCTTTCGAAGGTCCGGAAACGGCCAGAACATTGAACGTATCAATCGGTTGATCCAAAGGAATGCCAGAAACGAATGCGTCTGACTTCGCTTCCTGCTCAGTCGGTTCCGCAGCAAGAACATGTCCGACTAGAGAGCACATCAAAGTAAACATGAAGAATGATTTGACGAGTTTGAACATCAGTTAAATCCTAGCGTATTCGGGATGAAGAGTAGGTTCTGATCAAGCTGAACCCATCATAGTCCCTCTCCAAATCCACGACTGTGAGTTATTTTACAAAACGGTTGGTTTTCAGAGCTTCGCCGATATGCCACAATAACATGCAGAGGAACGACATTGAACTGATCTTCTCCATAATTCTGATACCGACGGGAGCAAACCGACTGTGTTAAATTCACTCCGTGCCTGGCCCAAAACTTTCATCTGTCTGTCTCTCATTGCGTTCAGCCTGACTCCCCCACTTGTTTTGGCGCAGGAAGATAATTCCCCTTCTTCTCAGGTGGAAGCAGCCAAACCTCTTCCCCGTATCGCCGCCATCGTGACTGAATACCGGCATAATTCCCATGCCGACGTGATCGTGAGCCGTTTGATGCAAACGAACACCCTCGACGGGAAAGGAGAAACACCACAGTTGGAACTTGTCTCCCTTTGGACCGACCAAGTTCCCGAAAGTGATACTAGCCGGAAACTGGCTAAAGAACATGGTGTTCCGATCTACGAGAGCATTGAAGAAGCGCTCACGATGGGAACCGGAAAACTGGCGGTTGATGGAATCCTACTGGTCGCCGAGCATGGTCAGTATGAGAAGTCTGCCACGGGACAAGTGATTTATCCGAAACTGCGGTTATTCAAACAAATCGAAAAAGTCTTCCGCAAAACAGGACAAATTGTTCCCATTTTTCACGACAAGCATATCGCCGACAACTGGGAAGATAGCATGCAGATCATGTCAGCGATTCGGGAACTCCACATTCCTTACATCGCCGGTTCTTCTCTTCCGGTCCTCTGGCGAATTCCGGATGCAAACACCGAGCGAGGAGAACATATCAAGGAAGTGGTCGCAACTTCTTATGGTTCGCTGGATGCCTATGGGTTTCATGCGCTTGAGATGGTTCACTGTTTAATCGACCGACGAGCTGGGGGCGAAACAGGAGTGAAATCGGTCCAGTGCCTGGAAGGTGAAGCGGTCTGGAAAGCCATGGAGGATGGCGTTTTCGATCAAGAGCTGCTTAAAGAATGCCTCGGTCGCTTGACCAAACATTCGCCACCGAAATTATCTGAAGTGAAAGAACAGACTCGCGAACCGGTTTTGTTTATCATTAATTACAACGACGGCTTGAAAGCAAGCGTTCTCACCTTGAATGGTCCTGTGAATGAATGGACGGTTGCCTGGCGAAATGCGGATACCGGGAAATCAACCGCGACTACGTTCTGGACACAGGAAGCACGTCCTTTCATGCACTTCACTTACCTGCTGAAAGGGGCGGAGAAAATGTTCCACACTGGAAAACCAACCTGGAACGTCGAACGAACCCTGCTCGTAAGCGGGACGCTGGATGCCTTGCTGCAATCCAAAGTTGCCGGTGGCAAACTGATCGAAACCCCCTACCTGGATGTCACCTACACCCCGAAATGGGAATGGAAACAACCTCCCCCTCCCCCACCGGGACGCCCCATCATGAGCCAATAAGCCGCGGGTTAAAGTGATTGCTGCAAGAGCAATAACATTTCCACGTACTGGATCTGTTTTGCTAATGCCGTTGCCCGGGTATCACGATTGCGCGCACAATCGGCACAGAAATCAACAAAGCCAAAGGAATCCCATTGTTGGCCGGCACCAATCTGAGAGAGACTGGCGGCCTCCGGCATACTCTGCTGTAATTGCGTCGCCCGTTCGTTTAATTCGTCAAAGAGGGGGGAGTACCCCACGCGGCGATACCAGTATTTGCTGTTCCCGTAATCAGGTTCGCGACGGTGCATAATCGCGTGCCAGTGATCCGCAATGGAATCTCCTTCCATCGATTGCGATGCCTGGTGACTGGCATCAAGATAATCGTTTAATTGATACAAAGCGGCCCTCAGATAAGTACGCTGATCGGGAGAGCCTAGTTCCGGGTTCGCACAGCATTCTCGAATAGCGTCTTTGAGCCAATTCGATTGCCGACCGGGAGTAGAAGGAGCCAGCCCGGGAAGTTCCAATGTCCCCCAATCGACAGCGGCTCCCTGTGGAAGTCCCTCTAATTTTCCCTCAGCAGCCAGAGAAACCAGAACTGCCCAGAGCGGATCTCGAACCTCGCCTTGTACGGTTAACGCCTGTAACCCGCTCGCCAATGCTTCGCGAGAAATAAGCACGGCCCCCGAATGTGTGGGTGAAATTGCCAGGGCTGCTACGAGAGGAGAAATCTGAGACCAGATATCTGCGATCAACCCCTCAGCAGGGTGGAGAACCACGGCCGAGATGTTCCCCTGTTCGACTTTAATTGCCGCTGCTTCCCAGGCAACTCTTTCAGGAACGAAAGCGGCATCTGCCAGGCCAATCAAATCGTCTTTAGACTCATCAATCGCCGCTTGCAAATCAGTGAGCGTAGAAGCACGTAATGGTTGGTCAGTCAACGAGGAAATTGCATCGTCAGAATTTATGCCGAGAGTACCTGCGTAGAACAATTCCATATTCGGATAGCTTTCCAGTCGTTCAGTCAAATAAGATAGAGATAAAGTTTATCTTACTGAAGACAGGTGCAGAATACAAAATAACAAACGCCTTCCTCAGCGATGTGACAAGGAAGACGTTTGCTACTTCAGTGGTTTCAGTTTTTAAGAAAAAGACTTTTCACAAGTATTCAGAAAAATTCACACTCCTGTTTTTT
>JAGQQC010000163.1 GCA_020426395.1 Planctomycetaceae bacterium | reverse complement strand
TAAGAACGTCACTTTCTTCCTTTATCTGGTCCCCGCTTTCAAGTTGCTGCTCATCTCTGTCTGAATGGGTGAGCTATGCATTGACGTTTTTCTTATGTCGCCGGTTTGAAGTCGAACTGTTGCTGTTACGTCTTTCAAAACGTTTCGTGGGCGGTTCGTTCAAGTTGGCTTCCTCATCTAAGAGAACTAACGATGTCCGTACGGATACGCGCGGCTAAATTGAGTGACCTGGATTCACTGGTACAGATTGAAGGCGAAGCTTTTTCCCCCGCCAAATACCCTTTAACCTCTCGAAGTCAATTCCGATATTTTCTGACCCGGGCGGTTAACGTCGAGTTGTTTGTCGCAACGGGAGGTAAGGACGTTGTGGGATACATTCTCCTTTTCTATCGAGTGAACTCGGCCTGGGGACGACTTTATTCGATCGCGGTTCAACCGCAGTTTCAAGGCGGCGAAGTCGGTAAGCGGTTATTTGAATTCGCCGAACAACGCGCGAGGATGCGAAAACTTAGAGGAATGCTACTTGAGATTCGTGCCGATAATCGCAAGCACCTCAGGCGATATCAACAACTTGGTTATCAACTTGTCAGTACAGTGCCGGACTATTATCCGGACGGATTCGCTGCTTTGAAATTACGCAAAGAACTGTAGATGGACACTCTTGAATACATCATTGTGACTGAGAAACCAAAACTGATCGCCGAAAACAGTGACCGGTTGATTCTCTCCCAATCCGAGTTCGTACGTCGGACTGATTACCAACCCTCCAAAAAAGGGATGCCGAAGGTGATCAACCTGAGTGGGAATTATGACTATCTGAGCAAAGGATATTACATCTCGCTTCTTGCCGAAGCCCGGGGAATGCCTTGTATTCCGAACGTATCGAACATCATCGCGCTCAACTGGAGACGGAATTATCAGTTTGCCTTACCTGAACTTTCTGGCATTCTGGAAAAAACTTACGACGAACCCGTGGAGGAGCCGCTTTCCCGCACGTTTACGACCTTCTTTGGTCGGCACGAAAACGCGAAGATTGAGCCGGTTGCGCGACGCATGTTCGACTTGTTTCGGTTTCCATTGATGTCGTTCGAAGTGAAATGCTCCGCTCAGGGGAAATGGGGGATTGAAAAAATTGAAACCCCCTCAATTCAGACCTTGGCTGATCGCCAGAATGATCGCTTCGCAGACGCCCTGGCCAAGTTCACTGGATCGGCCTGGAAGTATGACGAAAACAAGAAGAAGCAGGAAAAATACTGGCTGGCCATCCTGCACGATCCCAATGAGGAACACGCCCCCTCGAACAAAAGTGCTCTTAGAAAGTTCATTTCTGTAGGAAAGAAGATGGGGATCTGGGTCGAGCTGATTACCCGACATGATTTTGCGACGTTGCTGGAATTCGATGCACTCTTTATGCGCGAGACCACGGCGATCAACAATCATACCTACCGCTTCGCCAATAAGGCGGAACAGGAAGACATACCCTGCATTGATGATACCCGGTCGATCATCCGCTGTTGTAATAAGGTGTATCTCAAGGAACTGCTGGCTTCACACCACATACCGACTCCCCGGTCATTTATTCTCGATAAGAAAAATCTGAATCTGACTGAATCCGACATTCCATTTCCCTGCGTGCTGAAAATACCGGACGGTTCGTTTTCCCGTGGTGTTGTGAAAGTGACCAATAAGGAAGAATTGCGTACCCAGGCGACGGGAATGTTGCAAAAGTCCGATTTTATCCTCTGTCAGGAATTCGTCCCTTCCGATTTTGACTGGAGGATTGGCGTACTCAATAACGAGCCCCTGTTTGGAATCAAGTATTATATGGCTGATGGCCACTGGCAGATTTATAACCATGCTGCCAAGCAAAAATCTCAACAGATCGGAAACGATGAAATTGTCCCCATCGAACAGATTCCCGAAGAAGTCCTCAATGTCGCTCTTAAAGCAGCCAGGCTGATTGGAAACGGCTTATACGGCGTTGACCTGAAACAGACAGCAGACGGGCGGGTGGTCGTGATTGAAGTGAATGACAATCCGAACATTGATGCTGGTGTCGAGGATAAAATTCTGGGAGACGAGTTGTATCGAAAAATTCTCAACCGCTTTATCGAATTGATCGAAGAATAAGTCCGATAATGGCGGAGGTTGGTTGCGATTTGCTATGATCAGCCACAGTTCCATGGTCGATCTCTTACTCACTACAAAGCCGGTTCTCTATGCCCTCCTCGGAAGTTCTACCTGTCGCTGGCACCGAACTGAAGATCGTTGTTCGTGGCTTGCGTGTGCACAATTTACAGGATTTCGATCTGGAGATTCCGCTTGGGCAATTTGTCGTTGTGATTGGTGTCAGTGGAAGTGGGAAATCGAGCCTGGCACACCACACTTTATATGTTGAAGGTCAACGGCGATTTAACGAGACTCTTTCGCCTCAGCTCCGGCAACTGCTGGGAACTTTCCAGAAACCGGATGCGGATGAAATCAGTCAACTTCCACCGACGATCACCTTGCGGGAACTGAGCTCGGCGGAACAGCAACGGGTCAGTGTAGGATCGCTGACGGAAATTGATGAATCTCTGGCACTGCTTTTTGCCCGACGGGGAGAAGTTGTCTGTCCGGACTGTGAGGTTCCTGTGCATCCCACGACACCGGAATCGGTGTTACGAACGGTTCAGACCTGGCCCGAGAAATGTCGTTATCAAATCGCGTTCCGTTCGCAGGAATCGGCTTCAACCTGGCGGGAAGCTGGCTTTGTCCGCACACTTCCGCTTTCGGTGCTTGATTCCGAATCCGAAGGATCATTAGTCATTGTGGACCGGCTGACTGTGGGAGGATACGAACCCGCGCGCGTCCTCGAATCATTGGAAACGGCATTCAATCACGGAAATGGTGAAATACTTCTTCTGAAAGAACCAGAGAAAACGTCCAAGGACCTTGTTGAAATCGAAAGACGCGAGTGGGAGTCTGTTTATTTCAGTTCAGAATATCGCTGTCCCAGTTGTCGATTGAAACTGGCTCCGCCACATCCTCAATTGTTCCATCGGTTTTCCGCTTATGGGAAATGCGATGTCTGTGGAGGAGCGGGAAGCCTGTGGCAGTTCTCGATAGAAAAGCTTATACCGGATGAAACGTTGACTCTCCGGCAGGGGGTGGTCGCGTTGACCCAGGGGAAATCGGAAACCCGGTTAAAATCCCAACTGGAAAAACGAGTGAAAGAGTCCGGTCTCCCGACCGATTTACCCCTCTCTGCTTGGGAAGCAGACGAACGAACTCAGTTTGAACAGTTGCTCTTGGAGTTTCTTACCCGAGAGTTGGAATCTCGTTCCCGATTCAAATCCGACCGATTTCGGACTAACTGGATGACAGAATCAACCTGCTCTCAGTGTAGTGGAACTGGGTATGCCGCTGCGGCCCGGGCGGTTCGTTTGTTGGGAGAAAACTTCCTGGAGTGGCAACGTTGCTCCATTCGCCAGCTAGAAGAACGGTTAACCCAAATTGATTCAACAGATGGCGATCATCTCCGACTCATCATTCAGGAGCTACTGGATCGAATTCGGTATTTACTGGAATTGGATCTGGATGAGTTAACACTTAATCGGATGTGTGCCACGTTATCGTCGGGGGAACGGAAACTGGTGCAGATGGCGGGATTACTGGCCGTGGGACTCGTGAATACGTTGTACATTCTCGACGAACCGAGTCGAGGTTTGCACCCCCGGGATCAAGAGCAGTTGATTCATCTCTTACGAGAGCTACTTGAGAAAAAAAACAGTCTGCTGATCGTTGATCATGCAGAAACATTTTGGCAGTCGGCCGATCAATTAATCGAACTTGGCCCGGGACCCGGCGTGGAGGGAGGGCGACTTTTATACCAAGGAGCTCACAAAGAATTATCAACTCAAGAGACACCCAGTGGACAGGTTTTATCCAACGCCTCCCACAAGTCGAGTGCACACTCGCGACGGACAGAGTTAGGTCGTTTTTCCTTGAAAGGAGTCGGTACGAATAATCTGAAGCAGATTGATGTCGAGTTTCCATTAAACGGACTCACTGTCGTGAGTGGAATCAGTGGCAGCGGAAAAAGCAGTCTGGTTGAACAGACTCTCTATCCAGCAGTCGCCGCCAAGCTGGGGATCAACATCGAGACAACTTCTCTATATTCACTCAAAACGATTGAGGGAGTAGAACATCTAGAGCAGGTCATCTGGGTCGACCCACATCGAAAACCGAAAAACTCCCGATCGGTTGTTGCGACGGCTCTCAAAGTCTTCTCTTTGATCCGGCAGCAATTTGCGGAAACTGTTCTCGCGCGAACGCGCGATCTGGCTCCCGGGTATTTCAGTTTTAATACACAGGATTCGGGACGATGTGAAGAGTGTGAAGGAAAGGGGACACTTGAAGTCGATATGGCCTTTATGGAAGATCTGTCGCTCATTTGTCCCCAGTGCGAAGGGAAACGGTTTCGGCCCGATTTGCTGGAAATTCGGTTCCGTGGATTGAATCTGGATGAAGTGTTGAATCTTTCCGCAACGACCGCTTTTGAATTCTTCCGTAAGCTGCCGCAAATCCAGAAACGGTTGCAGGTCTTGATGGAACTGGGACTCGGATATCTCGAACTGGGGCGGCCTTTATCTTCATTGTCGCTGGGAGAGCAGCAGCGGCTGCATTTGGCAGAGTTGCTTCTCCAGGGAACGGGGGCACGCATGCTTTTTCTGCTTGACGAACCAACCTCGGGATTGCACCCAGTTGATGTCGGCCCGCTACTCGATTATTTCGAGCGAATGTTGGAGGTCGGGCATACGCTCGTCGTGATCGATAACCACGCCCAATTGATTGACCGGGCCGATCACGTCATTGAACTTGGACCAGGACGAGGTTCAGCGGGAGGGGAAGTGCTGTAAGGTTATTCCTTCTTGCTGACTGCGCGTTGTTCTTCCTTCGGTTTCGGATCGTTGGAGCCCGGGATGACGGTGGTGAGATCGATTCCTTCAATGGACGGGCACCAATATTGCTCAATGTGTTCAATGACTAATTCTGTTCCCCGGACATGGCTGACATAAGGGGGCTGACGGGGATCGTACATGGCGTCGGTCAAGTCGCGAGCAAGTGCGACGTTGAATCCCATACGCGTTAGTTGCCGAATACCAAAAGGACGCCCCAGAACACACATGTTCGTGTGCACGCCCATCATGACAACGTTCTTGATCCCTTCTTGCTTGAGCAGGTTGTAAACTTCCTGACCGTTGTCGCTGATCGCGTCGTACCCGATGATTTTGATCTTTTCATGCTGACGGGTGTAAATGCGAACGGCAGGAGGAGTGATTGGATCATCACAAGGCGAGACTTCCGTCACGACCGGCATTTCTGCTTCCGATTCCGGATCGAGGTAACACCATCCCTGAAGTTTGATCGGGGCCTCGCTAAAGGGAGCCCGTTCGGCGCGCTGGCGGTTAAAGGAGCCTTTGTAAAAATCCATGCAACCACTCGGCGCATGAATAATAAATGCACCGTGTGCCCGGGCTGCAGTCAGCACTTCATTCATTTTGGGGGCCATCATATCCACCCGTTGGGCCGCCATCTGGCAGTAGAGATCGTCCCACATGTCGCAGACGATGATGGCTGTTTCTGAAACTTTCCACGGCTTTTCTTCCTCGACGACTTTGATGTCTCCATTTTCGGTTTCCACGCGCGAACGAGTGTGCAGCAGGAATTCACCTGGAACCCGGGGACGAACCAGTTGCTCAAAGTTTGGAGCGGCCGGAGGAGTGGCTGCATTCGGTTTATTTTCCGCAACGAGTAAGGAACCTGCCATTAGACTTAAGAGCCAGACAAAACTGAACAAGCCAGTCATTCGCAAAATCTTCATGAAGAGTTCCTCATCGGTCTATGTGGGGAAGTGAAAGTTCCGGGGGCCACTTTGCAATTGCGGGTTTATTTCAGTATATATCAGTCTGTGGTTGATCTAAAAGTATGAATCAATGATGTAAGCGACTTCAAAACCATGAATAATCCTGCCAGAAAAAGAGTCCTTTTCCTTTGCACCGGGAATTCCTGTCGTAGCCAGATGGCGGAAGGCTACCTGCGGGAGCTACGGGGTGACCTGTACGAAAGCCTTTCCGCTGGAGCGAAACCGGCTGGTTATGTGAACCAGAAGGCGGTCGAAGCCATGCAGGAAGTGGGGATCGATATTTCCTCCCAGCAGAGTAAATCGATCAACGAGTTCCTCCCTCCGGAGGGAAATCCTCCCGACATTATCGTCTCCGTCTGCGATACAGCCGATCAGAATTGCCCAGTATTTCCCGGAAACGTGCAGCGAATTTCGATGCCTTTTGACGATCCCTACTACGCGGAAGGGACTGAAGAGGAGATCATGAACGAATTTCGACGCGTTCGAGATGAGATCCGGGCGGCTATTGAAAGCACTTTTTAAGCCTGTTTACTTAGGTTCTCTTCCGAACTGGCCGATTGCCACTGGGGGAAGGTTCAGGTAGAGTGGAGGTGGTTTTCGTTCTTGTCACACCTCACCTGCTGGATACCTTTTAATGCGCACGTTTTTAGCCCTTTCGGTTGTCGTTGTCTCCGGTATTTTCTGTAGCGGCATCGAGCTTATCGCCGCTGAAAAAATTCGAGTAGAAGAGGGAATTACCTATAAGCAGGTTGGCGATCAAGCGTTGCAACTTGATCTAGCCCGACCGGACAATGATGAAATATGCCCGGCGATTGTATTCATTCATGGTGGTGGATGGGCTCTTGGTGAACGGAGCAAATACGCCTTGCCTATTCGGGAAGCGGCCAAGCAGGGTTATGTTGCGGTGACGGTCAGTTACCGGTTAATGAAATTTGACATGGCTCAGAAAGAGACTGCTGATGCAGAACCCCGTTTCCCTGCCCAGATTCATGATGTGAAGGACGCAGTTCGCTGGCTGCGCATGAATGCCGAAAAGTATAAGGTCGATGCTGATCATATTGGCGCGATCGGTGATTCTGCCGGCGGGCATCTATCCCTCATGTTGGGATTAGCTGGGCCTGATGCCGGTTTAGAGGGAGAGACTGCTCACCCGGAAGTCTCCAGCCAAGTTCAGGCTGTCGTTAATTTCTACGGTCCAACGGAGATGCAGGACTGCTATGAAACAAGTTCTGTCGCCTGGTTAATGCGTCTGTTTATGGGAGGCACCCCTGCGGAACAGCCTGAAAACTACAAAGCTTCCAGTCCAGTTACTCATATTACTTCCAAAGCTCCACCCATTCTCACCTTTCAGGGGGAACTTGATCGCCTTGTTCCGATCAAACAAGCGCAATTGCTGGATGAAAAAATGAAGGCGGTGGGCGCCAGCCATACTTTGGTGGTTTATCCCACGCAAAAACATGGCTTTGACAAGGAGCACAAACGGAAGTCCAGCCAGCTCACTCAGAAATTCTTTGCCCAGCATTTGAAAACAGAAATGGCTGCGGCTAAATAACACCTCTCCAGATGCCCAGATAGGGTTGTTCTGCAGCCTGCAAATTCGAGAACAAGATGAGTCCTCAGAGGGTATAGGGGCACATTCCACTTCTCTCAATTGAAATAGTCTTTGTTATGAAATACATCACAAGTTTACTGGTTCTCTTCAGTCTGATTAGTTCGATCAGTGCTGCTGAGGGGCGACGGCCAAATATCGTTGTTATTCTGGCGGATGATCTGGGGTATGCCGACCTCGGTTGCTATGGAAACAAGCGAAATAAAACCCCAGTTCTCGATCAACTGGCCGGTGAGGGATTACGGTTTACCGACTTTCATGCGAATGGTCCGATGTGTAGCCCCACCCGTGCGGCACTGTTGACCGGTTTGTACCAGCACCGGGTTGGAATTGAAGCCGCCTTACCGATTGATGTCGAAGGGTTGCCACAGGTTTCAGAGACGTTTGCCGAGCGGTTACAAAAATCGGGGTATGCGACAGGCATCATGGGGAAATGGCATCTAGGCGATCTGGAGGGGAGTAATCCGATTCATCATGGGTTCGACACCTTC
The DNA here is from genome assembly GCA_020426395.1 of Planctomycetaceae bacterium. Classification (GTDB taxonomy): domain Bacteria; phylum Planctomycetota; class Planctomycetia; order Planctomycetales; family Planctomycetaceae; genus Polystyrenella. Next base: position 1,112 of record JAGQQC010000163.1, on the reverse strand, counting down.
AAAGGGCACTTAACCAGTGCGACTGATTACAAATCGCATATTGATCGAGATGGCAAGTACGATTGGTATCACAATGAGAAAATCGTACGGCATGGAAGATACAACACCCGGGAAATCACGGATGATTCCGTCGCCTATATTCGCCAACATGCGAAAGAACCGTTTCTGTTGTATGTTTCCCACTCGGCGATTCACTTTCCTTGGATGGGACCGAAGGACGAAGCCTATCGGGAAGAAGGGAAAGATTACAACAATTTGACCAAACTCGGGCCACGCGGCGAAGAGGAAGATGTGACCAGTGTCGTCAGAGCGATGGTGGAATCGCTGGATGCGAGTACGGGTGAGATTGTCCGTGTCTTACAGGAAGAAGGGCTCGCACAAAATACCTTGGTCGTATTCACATCAGACAACGGGGGTTATCGGAATTACAACGGACTGCACGAAGGACAGATTTCGGATAACGGTGTTTACCGGGGACAGAAAACACAGGTCTACGAAGGAGGGCACCGTATCCCGACCATTGCCTGGTGGCCAGGAAAGATTGCGGCGGGAAGTACGACCGATGAAACGACCATGACGATGGACCTCGTTCCGACTATTCTGCATCTCGCTGGAATTGATCCAGATCAACAACAGTTCGCCTATGATGGTCTTGATTTACGCCAACTGCTGTTCGAGCAGAAACCTTTACCCGAACGGAAATACCTCTTCTGGAGAATCTCTACACGGTCTGCGGTTCGTTCAGGTGAATGGAAGCTGGTAAAATACCAGGACAAGTTACCTCAGCTTTATAACCTTAGTACAGATCCCTCGGAAGTAAACGATCTGAGTGCAACAGAGGCTGAGCGTGTTAATGAATTGATGAAAGCACTTAAGGAATGGGAAGCCGATGTTGATCGGTCTTATGCTCAGATTAGTGGCAAGTAATCTCAATCCTTTTGTAGTCGCCGTCCCCGAAAGAGCATCAGTAACACGAGAATAATCGCGACGATGCCGCCGATTTCAAGCGGTGTTTGAATTGATTGTGGACGCACCATTTCTTCGTCGTGCGATGTGGACTTCTCAGCGACAGATTCTTCATCAGATGAAGCTGTTGACTGTTCAGCAACTTC
>JAGQQC010000162.1 GCA_020426395.1 Planctomycetaceae bacterium | reverse complement strand
GTTTCGAAATTCCCGTTTCCGCTGGGAACTGAGAATTCGTTCAATTTCGCCAAGGTCCGGGTTTAACCAATATTTTTTCAGCAATCGCTTAATCCGGTCATTGGATTGACTGGTTGGTGAAATTTGCGATTGAACTTCTTCGTCCAGTTTGTAAAAGACTTCCTCCAAAACCTGAAGCGGGGGATCCTCTCCTTTGTGGACATACTCGGCGTAGTACTTTTCGAGTTGCTGTTGAAGATAGTAAATCATGCCGAATTTTCTATCCGGTGAAGGAAAGTTTTCACTCCACCAGCGGCCCCGCTCACCCGGAATTCGACGCATCATTTCATCCACCAACTCTTTGGTTAGAAACACCTCTGGAAGAGGTTCTTGCGGGTCGGTTTTACGGAACTCGCGTTGAAGCGCCAACAATAAGACGCGGGTGTTCTGCCCCTGCTGATCGAGTGATTTGAGGCTGTCTTCGATTCCAGGTTCCTCTGCCAGTTTCTGGCGGACTGGTTCGAGGATGTTCGCGATTTGGTTCGGAGACTGTTCCAGGCGAGCCGCGGCTTCTTGCTGGTTGGTTTCCTCTTCTTTACGCAATTGATCGAAAAGTGTCTTCTGTTTTTCCTGTTCCCGGTTTTCTTCCAGGAAACGATTCACCAGTGCCATACGTTCCTGAACGTTTTCCACACTCGCCAGTTCCTGCCGCTGCCAGGCCGTTAATGTTTTCAACCAATCACAGTAAATACGATAGGTTTTTCGGAGAGCAGCGGAACCCTGTATTTCTTCGTGCATCGTCCGCAGAGCCGTTTGCTCGCCTGACGAAAGGGACTGAAAGTACTCCATGTTTTTTCGAACCTGGATTTTTTCAGAATGCGACATCTTTTCCAATTGGGAAATGGCTTCTTTATCAGCCGCTTCTGCGCGACGAGTCAACAGGAAGATTCCCCCCGCGATCAGGAGTAGAGAAACGAATGCAGCGGTCAGCTTCATTGAGGAAGAAATTCTACTCATTGCTGCTCCTCCTCTTCAGCAGGCGCTGCTTCGGCAGAATAGTCTCCTTGCAAAGGACTTTCCAAATTTTGTTGTTGTAGCTGTTTCAGAAACTCAACTTCGCCAACTTCCCGGTAATGATGCAAATTCTGAAACAGGGGAAGTTCCTCCAAAGCTTCTTCCGTTTCGGTAGGCCAGAGCTGCTGTCCGGCAACGTATCCTCCGAAACCGGCGAGTCCCAAAACCACCACGCAGCAAAGTAGCACGAGCCCCTTCCGCAATGAGTGCAACCATTGCTGTTGAGACAGGGGAATTTTGCTATCGAGAGCAGCAACAGAAGCCATTGTCTCTTGTTTGAAATTCTCAGATGCATTTTCCCGAGGAAGCATGTCCAGCAGATCAAAACTGCGCGAGAGCATTTCAACATCATGTCGGGCCACTTCACTTTGAGCGAGAAGCATTTCGACCTGACGTGACGATTCCTCGTCCAGTTCCCCATCGAGATAGGCAACTAGATTTGATCGCAGATCAGAACTGACTCGTACGATTCTTTTCATCTTGGAATTGGTCTAAAACAAAAGTAATGGTGAGATCACAGTGATCCGTTATTTTATAGTGATCCATTATTTAATCAGGGGTTCCAGAATCACTCGCAACTTTTCCCGAGTGCGGGCCAGTAAGGATTTGACAGCCGCATCGGTCATCTCCATAGCAACTCCGATATCCTGGTAACTCATCCCTTCGAACTTGTGGAGCAAGATGGCGGTTTTCTCGCGATCAGAAAGTGACTCGAGTGATTGCCGAACTTGCTCGCGTAATTCTTCGCGGGATAACTGACGAACAGGCATCAGGGCCGATTTTTCGACTGCGAGTTCTTCCTCGGGACGAACTCCAAAGGTCGTCGTCTTCCCCGCTGGCATCGGCACTTCTTTCTGCCGTTTTTTCTTCCGTCGAGTATTGCTCGCCAGGTTATTTGAAATATGGAATATATACGTGGAAAATTTCGCCGTCGGCTGATATCCCCGGCGGGTCCGATAGACTCGCAAGAAGGCCTCTTGCGCCAGATCCTCGGCTGCCTCATGATCGGACAAGATATGCGAAAAGATACTGACAATCCGGTCCTGATAGTTTTCCACGAGTTGGCTGAAGGCTTTTTCATCACCATCGCGGACCCGCAACATCAGACGTACGTCGGGATCTTTCAGATATTTTAGATCTAGGGAAGAAGTCGTTACCACGAATTCATTGTTCTCGTAACAGTATGAGGAAACCTCCGGAAAGCCTGGGAAAATACCCAAAGCGGAATCGGAGTATTACCGTTTAGTTGAAGGAAAGGCTATTACCAGGAGCGAGCAAATGTTAACATTTCAACAGTAATCGCCACTAACACTCACCAGAGAACTGGTTGCGTCACATAACCCGGCTCGCCTTCGTTTTATTATGGCTGATCAACCCTATGAATTGAACAATAAAAAAGGGAAAATGTAGCGTTGGAATTAAGAGAATCTTCGGACAGGGACAGTTCCAGTCACCCGCTTGCTGTGAGGACTCAACTGTTTTGTTAGAATAGGTTTAAGAAACAGCCAATTAACAATACGTAATTCTCTCGGCTTCATCATCGACTGAATTTTCATTTCACCAGGTATTTCATGTCTCTCAGTACGCTCCCTTTATGTTATTGCACCAATGTGCATGCCGCTCAAACTGTAGAGGAAGTTTTGAACGGGTTAACCCAATACACGGTTCCCGTCAAAACGAACTATGGAAGTGAGCTGGCCGCCGGTCTCTGGTTGGCCAAACCTGTCACGGATGAAATCCTGCAGAATCCCGCAGGAATCGCCCGTTTTTCAGCAGAGCTGGCCAACCGGGAGCTAACTTGCCATACCCTGAACGCCTTCCCTTACGGTAATTTTCACAGTGACCGGGTGAAAGAACAGGTCTATCTTCCCGACTGGTCGAGTGCCGAACGACTTCAATACACTTATGATTGTGCCCGGATCCTGGCCGGAATTCTGCCGGACGGACGTGAGGGTTCCATTTCAACCGTCCCTCTCGGATTTAAGCAATTTGAATACAACGATTCATTCGAGCAGGAAGCGATCTCCCAATTGCTCCAACTGGCGCGCCAACTGGATGAACTCCATGATGAAACGGGCAGAGTCATCCGCCTGGCCATCGAACCGGAGCCCTTCTGCCTGCTGGAAACCACCGAAGAAACCCTCGCGTTCTTCGAGAAACTTTACAGAGCCGCGTCAGAAGAGAATCTTCTGGATGAAGCCAAACGGCATTTAGGGGTCTGTTACGATGTCTGCCATCAATCGATTGAATTCGAAGATGTCGCTGCCTCGATTGCGAAACTGGAACAGCAGGATATTCGTATCAATAAAGTGCATATCACCTGCGCGATCGAGATCAAGAACCCGGGTGAACACGCCGACCTTCGCGAAGTACTAAGTCGATATGTCGAACCTCGGTATCTGCACCAGACGTTGGCTCGCAGTTCAACGGGTCAGGTTGAGCGGCTGGTCGATTTAACGAAAAAATTTGCCCTCACCCCCCCCACGGAATTTGCCGAGGCTGAGGTCTGGCGTGTGCATTATCATGTCCCCGTCAATGCTGAGCAGGTCGGTCCCCTCGGAACAACCCGACACGATTTACGAGCGGCTTTGGAAGCGGTGTATAAACTTCCCTACGCTCCTCATCTGGAAGTGGAAACATACACGTGGGATGTGATGCCGGAAAAACAAATTGATCTCGTGGAAGGATTAACCACCGAGTTGACCGCCACACGCAAGTTACTGGGTTCGATCCGGTTGGCTCAAACAAATATGATCATCAGCTAAACGGTCTTAACGGCGACCATTGAATGGAATCACTGAAAGAGTCTCTCTTACGGATGAATTGAAGACGCGTGAGCGAACACAACGAACAATCGGGAAGCCCACCGAAATCACTCGAAAAGCTGATCGAGTTGTTGATTCGTCTTCGCTGGATCCTGCTGATGACCGGGATCGGGCTCATCATCATTTACTGGCCGGTAGCCAACCGGATCTCCTTCGACCAATCGATTGAATCGATGTATGCCGAGGAGAATGTCTATCTACAGAACTATGTTCATAGTCGGGAATGGTTTGGCGGAGATGAATTCGTCATCCTGGTCAACCAGAACCCGGAATTGTTCGAAAACGAAGCCGATCTGGAGCTGAAAGAAAAGTCCATTGAGGAAATCTACGCGTTAGTAGAACAACTGACCGGTGAACATCCGGAAGAATATGAAGAGGAACTTGATCCGGAAGCTGTTCAACCAGGGGAGACTGGTGGAGTAACTGGTATCGAACATAATTCTATGCAGAATCTGGCGAGTGCGCTTGATTTCAAGCATACGCGTAAACGAGTTACCAGCTTGATTGAAGGAATACTGATCGGTGAAGATCGTGAGACAAATGCGGTCGTCATGCGGTTGATTCCGGAAGGCAAGTCCCCCGTCTCTCGGGGAGAAACTATCGAAGAGATTAAACAAATTGCCGCAGAGCAACCCCGTCAAACATATGTCGTCGGTGAACCCGTACAAATCCATGAGATGTTTCAATATGTAGAAGAAGATGGGCAAACACTCTTTTACGCTTCGCTCGGATTGCTCGGTTTGATTCTACTGGCTTTCTTTCGTAGCCTGCGCTGGGTGTTATTGCCCGTCACGATGTGCCTCTTTTCCATCAAGGGGACGGAAGCACTCCTCGTCATGAGTCATGCGCAATTGAGTATGGTCAGTTCCATGCTGAACTCGCTAGTGACGATTATCGGCATTGCCACAATCACCCATATCGCCGTGCATTATCTGGCCGCTCGGGAGTCGTTACCCGCCGTCGAATCACTGGCCAAAACGTTACAAAAATTATTGCCCGCCATTCTATGGACGTGCGCGACGACTGCCGTTGGTTTCGGAGCCTTGCTATCGAGTCAAATCCGGCCAGTTCAAAGCTTTGGAATCATGATGGCCCTGGCAACGGTTCTGGTCTTGATTTCCGTCCTGCTCTTTGTCCCCGGAGGAGTTTTACTCCGTGCCGGGAATAAAACAACTACTCTTCCTGCGGACTCAACATCAAAGTCCTCCCGCTTGGGAAACTTATTACACCGTCAGGCAGCCTTGCTCGAACGGCATCCCTTGGGAATCACGGTTGGATTTGGAGTCGTTTTGCTGCTCGCAGGGATCGGATTTTCCCGGTTGACTGTCGAAACGGATTTCAGCCGCAACTTCCGGGAATCGAGCCCGATTATTCAGTCGCTGAATTTTGTGGAATCCCATCTGGGAGGAGCAGGCAACTGGGAAATTAATTTTCCCGCTCCAACTGAGATCGACGAAGACTTTCTCGAACGGGTGGGCAAGGTCTCCGATCAACTTCGGGAGATACGCATCGGCGAGGGAACCACTCTTACTAAGGTGATTTCTCTTGCAGATGGGATGAATTCGATCCCCAAGATTCCGATTGTGGCCAGTACGTTACAGAAGAGAATGGCGTTGCTGAACGGGTTTCAGAAAAACTTTGTCAGTTCACTGTACAATGCAGAAGCAGGTCGAATGCGGATTGTCCTACGGGCCAAGGAACGGCAATCATCGGAACTGAAACTGCAACTGATTGCGGCCGCACAGAAGGTGGTTGCGAAAGAATTCGGCGAAGCAACCCCGACGGGGTTATACGTATTATTGGCCTATCTGATTGAGAGTCTGCTATCCGATCAATTGACGAGCTTCTTGCTGGCGGGGATCGGAATTTTCCTGATGATGAGTCTCGCCTTTCGCAGTCCATTAATCGGTTTAATTTCACTCGTACCAAATCTGTTTCCGATCGTAGTGGTCATTGGATTTATGGGCTGGATCGGTTTACCGATTAATATCGCAACGGCGATGATCGCCTCGGTTTCACTGGGACTGACGGTCGATTCAAGCATCCATTACCTCGCCTCGTATCGCAGGGAGAGAAAATTAGGGGCCAATTTTCAGGAAGCGATCAACAGAACGCACCAGGCCACAGGCAAGGCACTCGTCTATGCGAATTTTGCCTTGATTGCCGGTTTCAGCGTCTTAACCCTTTCTCATTTCATTCCACTCATTTACTTTGGAATTCTGGTCAGTCTCGCCATGCTGGGAGGGTTGGCGGGCAATTTGTTTCTGCTCCCGGTGCTCTTAAAAGTTTTGGATCGATTTCAGACCGCTTCACCTTCGGAAGTTGTCGTTCCCCCGAACTAATTTTCCTACTCCTCACACTTTACTCTTCTCTCACAGTAACCAGCACAACGGATGGCCGCGAAACGATCACGAAACTGGGATACACTGGTAACGGGCAGCCACACCCCTTCCTTCGTATTGAATGCGCAGCGGCAACTGCTCCTCTTCAACCAAGGATGTGAAGAATTATTCGGCTGGACCGCGAAAGACCTGCTCAACCGAGAATGCCGGTATGTCACAGAACCCGACGCCAGCCAACCGGAATCGGTTACTTCCATCCTGGCTCCCCCGGAAGAAGTCTGGCAGGGAGAGTCTGTCGCTGTTCCCACTTTCATTCGACATCGCACTTCCAATGAGAAACCGCAATCCAAACTGATTCGTTTTACTCCCCTGCTCGATGAAGAAGGCGTTTGTCAGGCAGTTTGGGGAAATATCAGTGAGTTAACCACCACAAACCGTCCGGAACGGGCCAGACTTTCTCATACGATTCATACAGAACTGGCGGCGATTCGTATTTCTCTGCGGCAGAAATACGGACTGGATCGATTGATCGCAAAATCGCCCGCGATGAATTGTGTCCTCGAACAAGTTCAATTAGCCATCGGCAAACAGCAACCCGTTTGCCTGATCGGAGAACGAGGCACGGGAAAACAACATCTGGCAAGTGCCATTCATCATGCCCACAATCCACAAAGCCACGCGTTCGTGCCTCTCCGTTGTCATAACCTGACTGACTTTCAATTGGACGAAGAATTACGGGAATTGTTCGCGGCCAGTGGCGACGAACAGCTTCCCGCAGGTCTACAACCCGGCACTCTTTATCTGGAAGAAGTCGAACATCTGCCGCGGGAATTACAGGAATGGTTAGTCGCACAATATAAGCACAGTTCTTCCCTCAAAGCCTTGCCCCGATTAATCGTGGGAGTCCGGGAGAAGTTAGAGCAATTACGCGAAGCTGAAACGATTACTGCTGATTTTTATTATCTACTCGCCCCATTGCAGATACCTCTCCCCCCGTTACGAGAAAGAGATGCGGACTTACCTCTTCTTGCTCAATACTTTCTGGAGGAATGCAACCGACTGTTCGAACTCGATCAACAAATCACCAGTTTTCACGCCAACGTCTGGCAACAATTGAAGCTTTATCACTGGCCGGGAAACCTGGATGAACTGGCAGCGACGGTTCGGGAAGCCTACGCAAATTGTCTTAGTAGTGAAATTGAATTAGAGGATCTTCCCTTCTCATTTCGGGCGGGACGCGATGCTCAACAGTTGACGGAACCGCTTAAACAGCAGGAACCACTTGATGTCGCGTTAAAACGAATCGAACGGGAACTCATCGAAGAGACGCTCATCGATTGCCGGCAGAATAAAACAAACGCGGCAAAACGATTGGGATTAACCCGAGCGAAACTTTATCGCCGGATGGAGAATCTGGGGATTCCGCTAGAAGAGGATTGAAAACCCATCCCCGAGAAAGGCTTATTTTTCCGCCAAGTCGAAACAGACGATACGATTTTCAGAGCGGAGAAAAAGACGTTTGCGGGACAGGATGGGAGCGGCCCAGGTGGGATAGGCGAGCCCTTCCACATAGGCGCGGGAAATCTCTTTGAATTCCTGGGAAGAAACTTCCACCAGGGCGAGTGTCCCCCGTTCTCCCAGAACAATAAACTTCCCGTCCGCCAGAATCATCGAACCTCGTCCGTAATAGGGCCAGGGGGCCTGGAGACCTGTTTCTTTATCTTTAATGGCCCGGGTTTCTGGATCTTGCTCATACCGGGTCAGTGGATCGTCATCAAAACCTCGAGTTTGCCATTCAACCCGGCCCGCTTCCAGATCGATACATTTGAATTGAGCTTCATTTTCATGCCGACCGCTGAAGCCATACAGATAACCATCGACATGAATCGCCGTTGACCAATGGTTCTGCATATTGTTCGTATCGCGCCAAAGTACATCGTACGATTTGCCATCTTCTTTGACTTGAAGTAAAGCCGAACCAACTCGATAGGTCGCGGAGATGAATATTTTATCACCGATGACCACCGGCGTCGCGGCGTTCACCGATTCGTACGTGCGGGACATGAACCAGTATTTGAAATTCTCTTCACCCGTCTCAGGATCAATTGAAACTAACCCTTGCCTCATGAGGCAAAGGAGATGCTTCTTCCCATGAATCGTAGCAAGCGTAGGAGAAGAATAGCTGACAAGCATCTCTTCTCCCGTCCAACTGTAAGTCTGGTTCCGAACTCCGGTTGAGATTCCATCCCAAGTATTCTTTCCCACGGATTCCCAGATAATGTCGCCAGTCTCTTTATTAAAAGCGACGACTCCGGAATCGGTTTGGCCACCCACGAGGACGATCAACTTATCACCATCGACAATCGGGTTACATCCAACCCCAAAGAATCCATCGGGAATATTGAATTCTTCCTTCAGTTGGTGCTCCCACAATCTTTCTCCGGAAAGCAGGTCCAAACAGAGGAGCATACCTTCGGGACCAAGCGTATAACAGCGATTGTTGTCCACCACGGGTGAACAGCGGGGACCTTCGTTGTAACCATAAGGGTCCGTGAAGTGAGACTGGTACTCGTACTTCCAAACTGACTTGCCGTCTGTGGCCTGAAGACATTCGACAATTTCGACAGGGCCGGGAGAGCGCCCTTCCCGGGGACGGTGATGAACAATCATCCGGTTTCCGACGATCGTCGGAGAGCTGTAACCAATTCCAATTTCTTTTGACCAGACGACCGGCGGCCCTTCGGCGGGCCAAACATTAAGTAAGCCTGTTTCTCCGGAAACGCCTGTTCCCCGTGGTCCCAGAAAAGCGGGCCAGTCTTCTCCTTCTCGTTCGACGGAATCAACAGGAATCGGTTTGAATCCATTATGCGCGTAAAGCGACGAACAGGAGCCCGTCGTAATGACGATCAATAGCAAT
>JAGQQC010000161.1 GCA_020426395.1 Planctomycetaceae bacterium | reverse complement strand
AAACCCCCTCGTCCGTCGAGTGACAAACGAGGGGGTTTCAAATTTCCATCTCTTTTAGGAGATTAGTGAAGCTATCCTAGACCACCCGGGCAGTGAGTAATGTTCGATCGTCCAAAGCGGGGGTGTTACTGGTAAAACTCCGAACCTTCTCTAACAGATCATCGATGATTTCCTGGGGCTCCTGCTTGCATCGGGAAAGAACGCTGTCCAGGCGATCTTCGCCGAACAGGATTCCGTCGTGGTTCTCTGCTTCGATGATTCCGTCGGTGTAAAAGATGAGTCGGTCATTCGGCTTCAGGATGATGCGGGCATCTTTATACTCGGCATGATCAATCACCCCTAATGGGAGACTTTGGGCCTTGTCGAGCACCTCCACGGCCACATCGTCGCAGTGCCTTAACCGGGGAGGGTTATGTCCGGCCGAACTATAAGTCAACCGATAGGTATGCGGATCATAGATCGCATAGAAGGCCGTCACGAATGTTCCCGAATCTTCCGTATATCGTTGGCACAATTTATGGTTGAGATAATCAAGAAACGGGGCGGCATGCCGGTCATCTTCGTGCTCATAACTGTGGGCGATGCTGTGTAGCACGGCCATCATTACCGCCGCTGGAGTTCCGTGACCACTGACGTCGGCAATCAGGATGCCCCATTTGTCATTCGGCAACGGGAAGAAATCGTAGTAATCCCCTCCCGCTCGTTGTGAGGTTTCGTAATACGCGGCCAATTTCAAATTGGAGATGCTCGGCAATGAAGCTGGCAACAGTGAATGCTGTATTTCAGCGACTTGCTTAAGCTCAAAATCGACCTGGGCGTACGCATCGCGAAGTTGTTTCGCCATCACAAGGTTACTTGTCGCGCGACCGAACAGGTTACTGATCCAGACGAACTCGGGTAGTTGTTCCGGATCGAAACGCTCTGCCTCTTCCCGGGCAATGATCACCATATTGAGGGCTTTGCCATCTTCAAACTGGGGAACGGCAATCAACGAATGTTGCCCTTCCAGATATTGTGATGCCGGATCAACCGAATCAAGTTCCAGGTTATCGATGATTCGCGGAGCATTACCATAAATGAGTTCGGAAAAGAGCCCATGATTGTAGAGCGGTAGGGTATCCAGCTCATGCCAGGGATTGACATCCCGTTCCCATTCACTGTAACGGGTCACCCGAAACCAGGGGTCCTTGAGTCCGCGACGACTGAGCGAGATGATCCTGTTCCCGGGGGACATCTGTCTCAACCGCTTCGTGTAGGCTCTCACCATTTCCTGCGGGTCGGTATGTTGCGACATTTCCTTCATCGTCGTCACGATGTGGTCCAGTCGTTCCTGCCAGGTCCCTCGACCGAGAAGATTTTCAGATAACGTTGACATGATTCCATCCCTTAATGGATGTTCGTTTCAGCAGGTACTTCTACCGATTTTCTTTATTTTCAGGAAAGTCGTCAACATTCACCTGAGCGGCTTGGTTCGAATGCAAACGGTGTTACAGGTGGGGCTTCTTAAAGAGCACTGCCATCAAGAAGCGGAGTTCAATTTCAAATGCAAATAACTCTGCGTAGGAACTTGAATCTGGGTTGAGGTTGGAGAGAAAAACGTTCAGGAAGGACCACAGTTGCTTATCTCAAATCAATTCCGCTGTGGATCGGAATTCTTCATACAGGGCCTCCCCTCATTATCCTGGAGATCGGGGAGGTTGGTCAGGTTCGAGGTAATTCGCCACTCCAGAAGAGTAACGTCGAAGATCGAGCCTGGATCATTCCTTTTCTAGTGAAACTTGAAAATGAACCGTAAGAAACTTCTTTATCTATGTCTGAAGACTTTTACGTCTAAAGACATAGGGGGACTTCGAACAGAATTCGGTTACATTCCAGACCGATTAATTGGAATTTCACACTATGAACATCATTCTACCCAGCCCAGGACAGGACAGCCATTGGAAAAATGACGTTCTTACGGCAAAATCTGACCTCTTGGAATCCATTCTCGCCAATAGGAAAAATGGGATCGATCCTGACTATTCTCTCCAAACCTCTCCCCCCTTCCGAAAACTTAACCCTCTACTACAAATAGCCTTACACTGCCTCAGCCTTTCTCCACGAATTTTCGTACCGATTGGACCACCCCACCGAAATCAAGCCGATGTGATTTCAAGTTCTCCCCTATTTTCTGGTGGGGAGCGACTATCTGAGAACGATGGAGGAGACTACGATACTCCGCTATGTGTGGAATTGTGGGCTACTGGCTGAACGAGCCAAACTGGAATAACGAGCAACATCAATCGACAATTCGGAAGATGGTCGAGCCTCTCGCTGCGCGGGGGCCAGACGACCGGGGAACTTGTTGGGAAGCAGAATCAGGTCTTGCGCTAGGGCATCGTAGACTGGCAATCCAGGATCTGACTACCGCTGGACGACAACCAATGTTGTCCCACGATCAACGCTACCTGTTGATCTATAATGGAGAAATCTACAACGCTCCCCTGCTCCGACAGGAATTGGAACAGGCAGGTTCCCGTTTTCGGGGAACCTCAGACACGGAAGTTCTGCTGGAGGGGATCTCTCATTGGGGACTGGAAGAGACCCTGTCCAAGCTGAACGGGATGTTCGCATTTGCCCTGTGGGACCGGCGGCAGAAGGAACTGACCTTTGCCCGAGACCGCATCGGTATCAAACCACTCTATTATGGTCAGCGCGCGGGGGCCCTGCTTTTCGCTTCGGAGCTGAAAGCATTTTCCCCCTTTCCCGGTTTCTCTTCAGAACTAGACCCGGCGGCCATTACTCAATTCTTTCAACTCGGGTATATCGCGGCTCCCCGTTCGATCGAGTCAGGCATTCACAAATTGCCCCCCGGTACCTTCATCACCCTCACGAGCGGTAAAAAACTGACCAACCCCGTTGCCTACTGGTCGATGGAAAAAATCGTACGGAATTGTCGCTCCACCCCCACCGAACAGAGCGAGCAGCAAGCCTTAGCTGATCTGGAATCGCTCCTGACGAATTCGATCCGTGACCGCTTGATTGCGGATGTCCCTGTAGGAGCGTTTCTCTCTGGTGGGATCGATTCCTCATTAGTCGTGGCCTTGATGCAGAAACTACACGGTTCACAAGTCAATACGTTTTCCATTGGATTTAACGAACAGGAATATAACGAAGCGGAACATGCGCGAAAGGTCGCCCAACATTTGAGAACGAACCACCATGAGCTGTTGGTTGATTCAACATCGGCGATGGAAGTCATTCCTCAACTGGCCTCTATCTACGACGAACCCTTTGCTGATGCTTCGCAGATACCGACCTTACTTGTCAGTCAATTTGCGCGACAACAGGTGACCGTCGCTCTTTCGGGAGATGGAGGAGATGAGCTCTTCGCCGGATATCGACGGTATCCCTACTTCGTCAATCGCTGGGCCAAAGTGAATCGGATTCCATCCGCACTCAAGGGAGGCTTGCGTGCGTTGTTCAAGACGATCGCCACGCTTCCTGTACCAGTCCGCTACCAACAAGCTGCGAAATTTCGACTGGAATTCTGCGATTTAACCTCCTTCCGAAATTACTACGAGCAATTCAACCGGCAGTGGAAACATCCGGGAGAAATTCTGCGACCCGAGTTCTATCGGGAACCGGGTAATTCCCTGGTCGATCCTGGCTTCGCTGTGAATTCGGATGGCTGGATGGACTGGATGCGGTATCAGGATCTGCATCGTTATTTGCCGGATGATATTCTGACTAAAGTTGACCGCGCGAGCATGGCTCACAGTTTGGAAGTTCGTGTACCCCTGCTCGATCATCGATTGATCGAATGGAGTTGGACTCTTCCCCCGCAGTTCAAACAAGGAACGACATTCAGCGAATCATCGCAGCAGGGAAAAGTACTGATGCGGAAACTACTCACGCGGTACGTTCCACCAAAGTTATTTGAACGCCCCAAGGTCGGCTTTGGGGTTCCGCTCGACCACTGGTTACGGGGTCCTCTGCGGGAATGGGCCGAGGAACGGCTCTCTGTCGCGGCTCTGGAATCTTCGGGTATACTGAACCCAGCCCCGATCCGCCGCCACTGGCAGGAACATCTCACGGGAAAAATTGACTGGCAGTATCTGTTGTGGGATGTGCTCATGTTCCAGGAGTTTCTGGCAAAGAAATAGAGAGACCATACGCACCATGCCCCAGAAGATCCGTATTCTGTTCGTCATCGGTACGATGGATGGAGGAGGTGCGGAACGACAGGTCATTGAGATCCTGAAAGGGCTGGACCGGGAACGTTTCGAACCCCGGTTGTATCTGATTCACCAACGCGGGGCATTGCTTGGAGAGATTCCGGAAGACGTTCCACTGGATGTCTTTTGGGAACGGCACCGATTTATGGGACTCAAGTTTCCGGGCCGTATTCCGTGGACGCAGCGGCGAGACTTGATCCAGGTGATTCAGGAACACCAAATCGATCTCGTCTACTCCCGTTGTTACCTGACGAACTTGCTGGTGGCCCCAGCTTGCGCGGCCATTCAGGTTCCGCATGTTGCGGCAGTGGCGGTTGATCCGGAACCGGAACTCAAACTGTATCGCCGCATTCGCCAACCGTGGGCACTCCGTCAATACTGGCAACGCGCCCGCCAGAGATACTTGCAATCTAACCTGGTTCTCGCCAATTCGGAGGGTTTGCGAAATCGAATGCTCGATTACTTTGAACTTCCTGAGGAACAAGTACGCACGATTTACAACCTGTTCGATGTTGATCAAATCGACCAACGAGCGGCGGAACCGGGACCAGACTGGGACGAAGAGCGGTTTCATATCGTCACTGTTGCCCGACTTCATGCCCAGAAAGGCCATTATTATCTGCTGCTCGCCCTGAATTGGCTCGTTTACCAACGAGGTCATTCGCAACTGCATTTGCATCTACTCGGCGAAGGACAGGAGGAAGCTTCCCTCCGACAATTGGTGCAGCGATTGCAATTGGAAGAACATGTCACATTCGCCGGGTTTCAAACCAATCCGTTACCCTGGGTGAAACGGGCCCAGTTATTCTGCCTTCCATCCCTATATGAGGGGATGCCGAATGCACTTGTGGAAGCGATACTCTGCAAAACACCGGTCGTGGCGACGAACTGCCCGAGTGGACCGGCGGAAATTTTAGAAGAGGGGAAATGGGGCACCCTGGTCTCTCCAACCAGTTACGCTCAGTTGGGCACTGCGATCGAAGCCGAACTCCGCTGTCAAACAAACGAAGAAGAAAAGCGGGAAGCAGCGCGACAATCGATTATCGACCGTTTTCATCATCGAGAGGGGCTTACTCAACTGGAGCAGTTATTCGAATCGCTCCTCCAGCGCTAAGAGCCCGTTATCAGTCAGACGGAATCTCTCGATGCCAGTCCCGGCGACACTGTAACCAGACCATCGTCCAAACGGGTAATGAAAAACCGACCACCATTCCTAAGTAAGCACTCGCCGCCCCGAACGCTCCGTAATTCTTTCCCAACCACCAGATCAGAAATCCGAGCGCTGCTGAAGAACAACAACTGAGCAGCATATGCGGGCTCCGCTTATGGGCATGGATATAGATCCATTGAAAAGTGGGAATCAGTGATAATGTCGCTCCCAAGGTGACAAGCGAGAGAGGAACAAGCGGGAGAAACCGCTGCGCAAAATCGTATTCCTGCCAGGAGAGAAAACTGACCAGGAGCACAAAGGCTAATCCTCCCACAGTCATCAAGGAGAGTGAAATGATGGAGAGCCGGAGAAATCGGCGATCAAGTTCAGCATAATTCTGCTGCGCGACCAGTACGCCAAATTCAGGCACTCGTGTCTGCACCCAGGCAGAGGCGGCAATCTGCAAGGCCATCAACACGGTCCAGGTCATTCCCATCTGCCCCGCCACTTCGGGACCGTGATAGGCAAACATGACCATTTCAAAAATCTGGAAACCAAAGAAGATAAAAATTCCTTTCACCGCAATCCGCCACTGCAACGGCCAGACTTCCGTCTGCCAGGACAATCGCTCTATCCCCTGAGGTAAAAACAGCGAACGAAAAAAATACCGGTTCCAACGCAGGATCGAGACCAGTTCCCACGCAAGCCGAACCAGGCTCAAAAAGAAGATGGTCCACAGGTTAAACCCGGTGACAATCGTTGTCCAAAGTATCAGATTCCCGGAAAAGGCTTGCCAGAACTGCATCTTGCGCACGATGGCTACCTGCTCACAACCTTCCAACACGGCATGGAACGGTATCAACCAAACTAACAGTGCATTCACCAGAACCACGCCCCACCAGGGGATCACCCAGTCTATCTCGCCCGCAGGTTGTAGTCCCAGAAACCAGGTCCCCCCTCCCCCAACAACGAGCAGGAAGAGGATTGTCATGCCGCCATAGATTAATACCAACAATCGCATGAACGATCGTAACCGCGAGAGAGCAGCGGGCGAACCGGAGAGGCCCGTCGCCCGATCCAGGTTAAGCTTTGCCCATTCATGACTGGTGACGTTGACGATAACCGTGTGCAGTTGCAGCTCGACAAAAACCTGCAAAGCCAATAGCTTCCAGAAGAGGTAGTAATACCCTTGCAGATCGAGCGTGAAGTAAAGGCCGATCAATAGAACCGTGACCGGGCCTGCAAGAACTTGCCAGGCTTTGGCCAGCAGCGTGTAGGAAATCGCTTCGTTCCACTCAAATCGTTCCAGCCAACCCGTTCCAGCCACTTTCCGAGTGGACTCGTCCGACTCATCTCTACTGGGTCGTTCTGGACAGGAATCAGCCATTTTATGCCGTTTTTTCTCAGTATTTGGGGAACTTGGTCAACCTGCGACGGAGTGAACACGTAACAGCTAAAATGTACTCTCGACCACCACCCCATCTCCCTTCCAAAAATAAGAGGAAAATAAGGTGAATGAACGTAATGATGGCCTTAAAATACGTATAAGTGTATATAGAGTATAACTTAATGTTTGTCCTTCCTCCTTCCTGATGCAACCGGAAGGGCAATCCTCGCCCCCCTCCTTCTCACGGCACTGCGGTTTCGACATTCTCCATTAACCTCATAAACCAGCCACTAAAAAACCCACTATGAGCACAATCACTCCCTTTTCTTGCCTGAAGTCTAGCCTGTGGACGATGACCTTCTGTGCGTGTGCCTCTCTTATTTTGCCAGGCACGGATACATTTGGAGCGGAACCCCCTGAATTTCTCAACGCAGTCGAAGAAGCCAAAAGTTATCTGCTCAAAGCGTATGATAACAAGGAAATTCCAGATGACGGGCGCATGACGATCACCGCATTAGCGTTGCTCAAGGCAAATGTCCCGCGAGAAAATCCTGTGATCAGTAACGCTGTTCGGTTAATCCAATCGAAAACAGGTGGGGAGAAATACAAAGCAGGAGAAGCCATCAAAGATGTCTATGAGGCGGGTGTCGATTTAATGCTCCTGGAAGCATTGGACCACGAAGGACTCCAATACAAACCACAGATGGAAGTGCTCGTTGACTATATCATAAAACGCCAAGCTGGAAATGGTGCCTGGGATTACACCAACAAGGAGGCCGATGGTGGAGACACGAGTATGTCGCAGTATGCACTCCTGGGATTATGGAGTGCCCGGAAGGCAGGTGTCGTCTTTTCCCCGGAAGTTTGGGACAAATCTGCTCAATGGCATCTGACAACACAACAATCTGATGGGGGATTCACGTACCACCCATATCGGGGTACGCCTTCGTCTCACACAATGACGGTCGCCGGAATCTGTAACCTGATGGTTATCCGGCGACACCTCTATCCAGACGCTGCCGGAAGGTGGGCAAATAAAGCCGTAGATAAAAAAGCTGAAGAAGATAAGGGACCCGCGAAGAAATTTGGCGTGCTAAGTAGCGCCCCTCCGGAAGGATTGGAGACAGAAGCCGCAGAGGTCGAGGATGCCGAGTCGATGTCAGAAATTGAAAAGACGGAACGGGAAAAAGCCATTGAAGCCATCAAGGAATACAAACCTCGAACCCCACTTTCTGCGATTGATAAATCCATCAACGCCGCCATGGCCTGGATGAGTAGAAAGTATTCAATTGCTCGCGGCGTTGGTAATTATCACCTCTACTATCTGTACGGCATTGAACGGATGTGTGCCCTTGGGAATATGAAACAATTCGTGGGGCACGACTGGTATTTTGAAGGAGGACAACGCCTTGTCAAAATTCAGAATGAAGAACTCGGCAACTGGAACGAGGTTATCACGGGGAAAGCGGCCGCCACGTCCTTCGGCTTGATGTTTCTGACGAAAGCGACAGCTCAATCTCTCGGTAAGGCTCCCAGCTTTGGATTGGGAGCTGGATTATTAACTGGTGCCCGTGGATTGAAGAATCCGAATGAGCCGGAAATGACGCCAGAACAGCAAAAGATTGCCGAAGCGAAGAAAGAAGAACCGGTTGACAAGCTGCTCGCCCAGTTAATGAACCCCAAGGAACCAAACATCGACGCCATCACAGGAGCCCTGGTCCATAATGTCAACTTTAAGGATCGGGAGGGGTTGATTTCCCAAAAAGAAACCCTATTACGAATGGCCAACGATCCGCGGATGGAAGTCAAGAAAATCGCCATGTGGGCGCTGGGGCGAACGGAAGATTTCGATGTCATCCCCGTCCTGATTGACGGCTTGCTTGTTGAGAATGTTGATGTCAACACTGAGGCATTACTTAGTCTCTGCTTCCTGACTCGGAAACCCAACGGACTCAGCGATCAAGATGTAAGCCCGGATCAGCTCATTGATCCCACGCTCAAAGGAGAGGAACGATACCAGGCCGTTCAGAATTGGCGGACCGAAACCTACCGACGCTGGAAAAAATGGTACTTCACGATCCGCCCCTACAGCGAACGGGACGACGTCGAGGAAGCCCTCAAAATCAAATAAGAACGGGGTTTACTCCTGGTCCCCGGCTTCAACTTCAACCTCGGTTTTCCCCTCGGTTGTTTTCTTCACCTTAATATCGATTCCGGGAGCCTGAATATCGATGGTATTGGTCTCTTCAGGGGGCTGTTTCTCGCAACCTGAAAAGCCAATGAAACCCGTTGCCAACACGATCAGTAGTAAGACATGAATCTTTTTCATTTTACTTCTTCTTTGGACGAAACGCCTGAATGCGTTCTTCGTTAGTGGTGAAATATGGGCCTTCCAGCAAGTCGACACAATACGGGATTGCTGGAAAAACGGCGTCGAGACATTCCGCAATCGCTTTCGGTTGTCCAGGTAAGTTGATCAATAAGGCTCGGCCACGAATCCCGGCTGTTTG
>JAGQQC010000160.1 GCA_020426395.1 Planctomycetaceae bacterium | reverse complement strand
TGGGGCGGCAGCATGGGGGGTGCCAGGGCATGGGGTGGACGTAGTAGGTCGGTTGTTCTTGCGGGGGGGCGGTCACGCGACGAGGGGCAGGTTTGTTTTGGCGTGAGACCGCTTTGACCACCTGAATGCGGGAATCGATGGCCAGGCTGAAATCGGTTCCGGAGAGATTCGTCTTTTGGATTCCCTTGCCAGTCTGGACCGCTTTGGTCGTCAGGCGGTAAGAGCGAGATTCCCCCGGATCGAGAGCGGGAATTTTGAGTTTCAATTGACGACCGCGCGGGTAATCAAGTTCTGCGGGTAGCTCGGTGGCGAGGACCACATTCGTGACACGGGATTCGCCCGCATTCCGCACGCGAAACTGAATCGGCACGATTTCCCCTTCGTGAACCTGCTGGGGTTGATCGACCTTTACTTGCAAGTGCGGTTTCTGCGGTTTGGGTTCGCGGGCCAGATTAATTTCCGGTACGGGTTCCGGTTGAACCTGGATCCGTTCGAGCTGGATTTCACGACGATCTCCCGGAGCAAGATCCTGCACGGTCCAGAAGAGGGTGCCCTGAGCCAAATGAGTAAAACGATCCGGTTGAACAAGCTGATAGCCAGCCGGAATCTCTTCCTGAATCATTCGTTGATCGAGGTATGTTTCGCCTTCATTGATCACCAGGATCGTGAAGGTATCCGGTTTCTCACCAGGAGGTGTTCCTCGCGGGTACACTTTTTTGATCGTAATTTTCTCAACCAGTTCGGGTTCCGGCTCCGGCTCCAACGGTTCAGCAGGCTGATCCGGAATCTCGAATGAGAATGCCGGTTCTTCTTCCGGCGGATCGTATTTTACGGAGGGTCGGAACTCTTCGAAGTTGAGCGAGGGGCCTTCCGTGTTGGCCAATGCGGGAGTGAAGGCAGGCCGCTCTCGATAAGCAACCCAGGTATCTCCTTCATTCGAATAATACTCCGGCCAGTTTAACCGGGGACTTTGAATCACATATTCTTCAGTGAGTGGAGGATGAATTATACTGAAAGGTTGGATATCAATCCGAACTTCGGACTCGCCTGTACCAGAGCCATAATCGGTGATAAACAAGAGAGGCTCTTGAGACGGTTCCCCCAACGCCATTTCCGGAGGTCCGGTTATTTCTTCGGTCTTTTCTGTTTCCCACCAACTGCGCAAGAACAAGAAGATCAACAGTATGATTCCAATCGTGCCACAGACAGTCGTGAATAACCAGGCGCGATTATGGCGATAGTTTTCGTACACCGCGACCGGAGCCGCTTTCACTTTGCGGGAAGAAGCCGCAATCACGCCGGTCGAACGATGTTGACGATCCCGTTCGCGGCGGGTGGCTCGACCGCGCCCGAAATGAAACCAGGCACGGGCGCACTGAATCCGCAAGGCGCGCCATTGCAATAGGATCCAGAACCAGAAGCGGACGAGTAACCCCGCTCCTGGAACGAGACTGAGCAACGTGAAGTCGGACTCTTCCCGGTCCGAACTCTCTTTCCGTCGGCCAGCTTCTTGCCGGTTGTTCTTTTCCAATCGCACGGTTCTTCCTGAACCTCATTACGTTAGGGTGGGCGAAAAACGGAGAGCGTCCTCTCCGCCATTATTTCAGGGGTGAGCACGAAATAGCAAAAACAGGAAGTTTTGGGAAGACCGATATGGAAATGGGCCGATCAAAGTATTCGTTCGTTCAGAAAAAACTCACCTTGATCGAAAACCGACTTCTGGAGAGAATCCCCGCCTCTCTCTTAGATAGCTCATGCTTAATGATGTGGTGTGGTGACCGGATGGGAACCGGATTTGTCCGGTTTCCGTAATGCGGGTGCGTCATACCCTGCTCTGGGAGTGCGTCGTCGTGCGACTGATCCTGTCACCGGTTCGTTTTCTGGTGGAGACGTTAACCGAGGCTTCCTCCACTGGCCAGATGGCGTGGGGATTTGCACTAGGGATGTGGATCGGACTGGTGCCGAAAGACAACCTGCTCGCCTTCGGTTTGTTAACTGTACTTTATCTGCTCAGAGTCAATCTCTCTGCCGGATTGATGTCCGCCTTCCTTTTCTCCTGGGTCGGTTTCTTATTGGATCCGGTCAGCCACCAAGTGGGAGAACTGATGCTGACGTTACCCGCGCTCGAATCCACCTGGACCTGGCTGTACAACCAACCGTTTGTCCCTTGGACGAACTTCAACAATACCGTCGTGCTCGGGAGCTTTGTCATTGGCGCGGTCGCTTTATATCCAGTTGCCCGGCTCAGTCGGCCCTTCTTTGACTGGTTTACTCCCAAGTGCAAGGAACGACTGGAACGTTTCCGAATCGTACGAGTGGTTCAGGGAGCCGAGATTGCTTCCAGTTGGGGGGAGATCTAAGGCATGCGGTGGTCCTATTTAATTTCACGCGGTTTGTTACTCGGCCTGTTCTGGGCTCTGTTTGTCTTCATCGTCGATCCCCTCTTGCAGCGGGGTGTTATTTGGGGCGGGAAAGCGGTCTTTCAGGCGGAAGTGGAAGTCGAAGATCTGGATACCGGATTTATTCCTCCTCAAATCACGCTAACGAACGTGGCTGTCGCCAATACATTGAAACCAGATCACAACCTGTTTGAATTCGATTCCGCCGAGATCAAACTGGATGCCTGGGGACTGGCTCGGAAGAAGCTAGTCGTCGAGGAAGGGAATCTACACGGATTGAAATGGGATCGCCCACGCGATAAGTCCGGAGAAATGACCGACCTGATCGACTGGGAATGGGAATCGATTGCGGGCTTGAAAGAAGCGGCCCTCAAAGAATCAGAAAAGTGGCTACAGGATGTCGTCAATAAAACCAAAGGGGAACTCGATCCCGATCAATTGGAATCAGTACGACTTGCGAAGCAGTTGCAGGAAGATTGGAAGAAGCGATTCGACGACCTCGAACAACGGATGCGAAAAGTCGAAGACGATTACAAGCAAATTAAGCGGAACATCGAATTTGCCGATAAGAACCCGATTGAAAAAGTAAGAATCTACGCGCAGGCCGCCCAGGAAGCGGACCGTTTAATGCGGGAAGTTCAGGCGATTCAACAGGAGCTGAAATCTCTACCAAACCGGGCACAGAGTGATTTCAACGAAGTTGAACTGGCACGTCAGCGAGATATGGAACGTTTGAAACAAAAACTCGACTTCATTCGTCTCGATCCGAACGCCATCTCCGAAGCGATGCTGGGCGAGGAACTGGCCGGGCACTTGCAGAAGGCTTTAGAATGGGGCCGCTGGATTCAACAGAATTTTCCCATTACGGAACCTCCGGAACCGGAACGGATGCGGGGAACAGATGTGGAATTTGTCGTCGCCGAACCGACACCCGATGTGTTGATCCGACAATTAAACCTGACCGGCGAACTTTATTATCAGGCCCAACCCGAACCTTTCTCGGGAATCTTGCGTGGTTGGACAACGGAACCGGCGGTCTATGGCAAGCCGATGGAAATCGAATTAAGTTCGAGCGGAACATTACAACTCGCTCTGCATTCGACGATCGATCAACGAGCCGAAATTCCGATTAGCCGAGTCTCGCTCCAGTTTCAGGCTCCCCTTCCTCCCGAACAGGTTCTGGGAAATCCCCAAGAGTTTGCCATTTCGATGGCCGCGCAATCCTCCGCCATTGAAGCGAACCTGTTGCTCCAGGGAGAATTGGCTTCCGGTGAAATTATCTTGAC
The DNA here is from genome assembly GCA_020426395.1 of Planctomycetaceae bacterium. Lineage (GTDB taxonomy): Bacteria > Planctomycetota > Planctomycetia > Planctomycetales > Planctomycetaceae > Polystyrenella. The sequence continues at coordinate 5,634 of JAGQQC010000160.1, read as the reverse complement.
GCAGGAACCCGTGACGATCACCGGCTTAAGTAGTGATCCTAAGCGTGCTGCGCTCAACCAGGTACTGGCCCGTTCCCTGAGTGGAATCAATCGATTGGAATCGCGTGTTTCCTTCTCGGGAGATGTACATGACTTACAGTGGAATGTGCAATCGAACCTGGGAGAACAGATTTCGGCAGGTTTAAGCACAGCTCTGGCCCAGTCATGGGACGCGGGACAGGAACATTTACGAGCGCAGGCGAATGAGTTGGTCAATGCAGAGATGCAAAAGCTGTCGCAATCGATGGGAACCCGTTATCAGGAGCTGAACGAGAATATCAAACTCGCACAAGGCATGCTGCGAGGCGTCGTTCCCCAAACTGCCGGCGGAAATCTGCTGAACGGGTTCGACATCAATAACCTGAAGAGTGTGATCCGCTGATCGAACTTCTTTAGATGTAGGTAAAGCAAAACCGTGCTGCGTGTGGCTTGCGTTGACTGGTCTTTCTCGTCATGGTGGGCGTAATGAAGTTTTCGCGTTATTAATATCGTCGATGACTACTTTACCTCTGCTCCCCCGCTGACAGGATTAACGCCGCTACCATGTCCGATGTAAACCCAACTGACAAACCCTCCCCAAAAATCAATATTTTTTCCAGCCTCGGCCCGGCAATTATTACGGCATCGGTCGTGCTGGGGCCGGGGAGTATCGTTACCGCGTCGAAGCTGGGCTATAACAGCGGTTTCTCAATGATCTGGGTCGTGCTGATTGCAGTCGCCATGATGATCTGCATGACTGCCCTCTCCGCTCGCCTGGGTGTGGTGTTAGAACACAGCCTCTGTCAGGAATTGAAAAATCGCGCTGGAACTCCCATTGCCGTTCTCACAGGTGTTTCCCTTTTTCTCATCTGCGCCTGCTTTCAATATTCGAACAATCTGGGCATTCTACTCGCGGTGGAACCTCTCGTGGAAAATGTGGGGCCGACGGTATCAATCCTGGTGATTGTTGTTTTGAATATTTTCATCATTGCCGTATTGTGGGGACTGAAGTCGTTATATACCCATATTGAAAAACTGATGAAGCTTCTCGTCGCGATGATGACGATTGCGTTTGCAATAAATTTGGGGTTCGCACTCGTTACGGATCTGCCCGAGAAGGCAACAGATGATCAACCGGCAACCGTCGAAGCAGAAACAAATACCGCTGAAAATGACGTAAGCACTCCAGCCCCAGAAAATCCGGCCAGTTCGACGGAAGAGAGTACCGACTCGCCTGAAGAGATCGTCGCAGCCGCTGAAAAGAAACCGGCCAGTTCGAACAGCGCATTAATCGGAGTCATTGCGATTATTGGAACCACTTGCTCGTTTGCCGGCGCCTTCTATCAAAGTTATCTGGTGCGGGAGAAAGGCTGGACTATCGCAAACATCAAACAAGGATTTATCGATTCCACTCTGGGAATCACGCTGCTAGGTCTGATTACGCTCATGATTCTAGCGACGGCCGCACTCGTACTTCATGGAAAAGTTGACGTCGAACCTAAAACGGCAGCGGATGTCGCGAAGTCATTGCAACCTGCCTTCGGCAATTTCGCAGTCATCATTTTCTGTCTCGGAATTTTTGCCGGCGCGTTCAGTTCATTTCTAGTGAACTCCATGATTGGCGGGGCGATGCTTTCGGACGGATTGGGACTCGGATATCATATCGATAAACTGGCCCCTAAGGTCTGTACGACTATCGCCCTGTTGTTAGGAATGGGGGTCGCTGTTTATATGAAACTGACAGAAACACCAGAGGAACCAGCATCCGCTCCCGCCAATCTCATTCTGGTTGCCCAATCGGCAGTTGTCATAGGTTATCCGGTTCTAGCAGCTGCCATGCTGTGGCTGTCCACCCGGGCGGATTTGACGGGAGAACGAGAGATCCCAAAGTGGTTACGGATAGCTGCGGGCCTTGGACTCATTCTGGCGCTCGGTGTCGCTTATCAATTTATTCTCAAGATCCTGAGCTAATACTGAACCTTAAAATCGGGGCACGTCCGTTTGATTTAACCAAATCACGGTCGTGAGGGCGACCATAAAGACGGCAGCGGAGAACAGGCCAAGCATCGTTCCCAGCAGTTTCACGAAGGCTATCATCGCGAGCAGCCCAAACGGTGTCGTTTTGATGAACAGTTTCACCCAGGCCGGTGATTTTTTGTAATGCGGTTTGGCTCGCGTGATTAAGTGCTTGAGTCCCTGCTTGAGGATTCCCGCGAGTAGGACCACCAGGCCGGTAACAACTGCCCAACCGGAGCTGTAACTATACCGGTACACTAAGAGGCCGAGAAGCGTCGCCATCAGTAAGTCGAGCAGAAACTCCTGCCATAACTCGGTTAGATTAAACTTGCCGGATGTTTCCGGAGAAGCAGCTGTTTCCGTCGTGGGAGATTGTTCCAGTTCCGGGGAATTTTTGAGGTTGTTCATAATACGCCCCTTTCGAGACGAAACTCCTGATAAGTAAGTTGAATTAACAAGGCTGGCCAACAAAACAAGTTGTCTAAAGTCTTCTTAATTCATGCGTGGTTCTCCGTAGCGGCGGCGAGGCCCGCCATCAAGCCGCTCGAAGGGAGCGAAGATTCAATCAGGTGAACTGGTATGGGAGCTGAGTTTGGCATCCTCCTCTTTGACATGGCGGAATTCGGCATCGATGATATCGGGATCCGTCGGCTGTTGAGGTGTTCCGGAAGACCAGGTGTAGGTCTGCCAACCTTGCGCCGTGGATTGGGTCGTTTTCATTACGAGGCGACTTTTGAAATAGTTCACCGCGAAAATTTTCATCACCTTGCGGATCGGTGGAATCAAGAGACTGAAACCAAAAGCATCCGTCAGCATACCTGGGGTAATCAACAAGACCCCCGCGACGAGAATCATCACACCATCCGTTAAGGAATCGGCGGGCATTTTTCCCGCACCGAGCTCTTGCTGAATCCGCCGCAGAACATTCGCCCCCTGGTGGCGGGCGAGCGCGGCGCCGATGATGCCGGTCAAAATCACCACGGCGATCGCGATGAGCGGGCTGGTGGCTGATCCGAGTTGGAACAGCAGATACAGCTCGATCAACGGGATCAAGGTGAACAATAAAAACAGGATTGGAAACACGATTATAGTCTCTTTTCGATATGGTTAATTTTGAAGAATTCCCAGAGTCATCTGGACCAGGGAAATTGTTCTCTCAGCATAACGAAAATCAACAGGGGTCGGATCAGATAAATAAAAGAAATCGAGGCGGGTTTCTCTTAGAGACCGGCCTCGATTTATAACCTGTTCAAAATACGCAACTTAGGGATTAGCCTAAGCCAGTAAATCCTCGACAACTTTCCCTTGTTGCCCATCCAATAAAGATTGTTCACGTCCATTATTGCGGTACGTGAAACTGTATGGATCGAGGCCGAATAACTGGAGCAGGGTTGCGTGGTAATCGTAGTGGTTGACGACATTTTCGACGGCGTAATGCCCCCATTCGTCCGTCGCTCCGTAGGTGAATCCCGATTTGAAGCCTCCCCCGGCGACCCATTGCGAGAAACCATAGGTATTATGATCGCGACCGATGTTCTTTTCGTTCTGGATCACCGGCAGCCGCCCCATTTCTCCTCCCCAGTGCACGACGGTCGATTCCAGTAACCCGCGTTGCTTGAGATCCTTCACTAAGGCGGCGCTCGGTTGATCGACAATTTTGCAGGAGGCGGGCAGTGAGCTTTTAATGTTTCCGTGATGATCCCAAAGCTGATAGCGGTTAAACAGTTGAATAAACCGGACTCCGCGTTCGACCAGTCGGCGAGCGATCAAACATCGTTTTCCATATTCGTCAGTTTCTTTTTGACCGATGCCGTACATCTCTTGGGTGGCTTTGGTCTCCTGCGAAAGATCAAGGGCTTCTCGCGCAGCAGACTGCATGCGAGCCGCCAGTTCGTAAGAAGAGATCCGTGCTTCAAGATCATGTTCGCCCGGCCGATCTTCCAAATGCTGTTTATTAATTCCTTTCAGGAAATTCAAATAATTGGCCTGAGTATTCCCTTTGAGATGATGAGGCACATCCAGGTTCAAAATGCGCGGTTCTTGAGAACGGATGACGGTTCCCTGATAAATGGATGGAAGGAATCCGTTGGACCAGAGATCGACGCCCGTCACGGGTAAACTGGCGGGATCGGTCAGCGCCACGTAGGCGGGCAAGTTTTGTGTTTCGGAACCAAGTCCGTAGGTCAACCAGCTACCGAGTGCCGGACGACCTTTCAGAATACGCCCTGAATTGAGGGCGTAAATCGACTGATTGTGATTGTTAACTCCGGTGTGCATCGAACGGATGAGGGTGACATCATCGACGATTTCCTGGAAATGCGGTAACAACTCGGAGACATCCATTCCGCATTGGCCGTACTTATTGAATTTCCAGGGCGTCGCGTAAATTTTGGAACTGGCTTGCGCGGCGTTGTCATATTTGATTTTGCCGGGGAACGGTTTCATGTGCCATTTCTGCATCTCCGGTTTCGGATCGAACAGGTCGTGATGGCTTGGTCCCCCTTGCATGAAAAGCGAAATCATCGCGTGGGCTTGGGGTTCCGCAACTGGAGGTTTTTGAGTCAGATTAAAAGACTCTTGTTCCAGAGCAGGCTTCACCGGTGCCGCCAGCAATCCGTCCTGTTGCAATAAGCTACCGAGCGCGACTGTTGCCACGCCGAAGGTGCTGTTCGCCAGGAATTGGCGTCGGGTCGGACTTTTCTTGTCATGAGAAATCATTATGGAACATTTCTGGTTATTGTGTGTCCGAATTGTGTCTTGACTCGCAGAACATGCATGTAGACAATTAATGAATCACTTCTGTAGTCAAACAAATTGCGGGATACGAGCTCTATGTTACACACTCATTCTAAAGATGAACAAGCCCATAGCCTGGCGCAGAAACATTATCAGTTGGAAGACAACATTGTCAGCATAGTTCGTGTTCGTGTGGGAGGAACTGCGGAAGTCGAGCAGCAAAAAAATGAACCCGTAAAACTTCTGGAAGTCAGTGAAACAACCATTCCCTCGGGGATTATGCCACTTCAGTTTGGCCCTGAACCTGGTATGGGGTATGACTACCCATCAATTATCATTGAAGTAACTCCTGACGAGTACGAACAGATTAAAACCCAAACGTTGTCTTTACCAAACGGTTGGGTCCTAGGTGAAGAGATCAAACGAGACACAGAAATACCCCAATGACAACACCTGATCTCTGGGCAATCTGTTTCGCACGTCAAGCTGCAGCTGACTTCAATACCTGGAAAAGGTTACGAAACCAGAAGGACCCTAAATACCCCGAATGCCATGTGAATCAATTCCTCCAAATGGCTTGTGAAAAAATTTGTAAATCCTTCCTGATAACTCATGGTTCTGATCCATCAACCTTACAAGGAAGCCATGCATATATTGCTAAAAATCTACACACTATTATCGCTCAACAAATAAGCCTCAAAAATGAAAACGTCTCCAAACACAAAAGTCTTCTGGCACATGTCAAAAGACTGGCGGGCGAAGTCGATCGTCTCAGCCCATCAGTTGACAGGGAACAACGACCCGACAATTGCGAATATCCCTGGGCACAAGGCAATAATGTGTATTCCCCATTAGATCATCACT
>JAGQQC010000015.1 GCA_020426395.1 Planctomycetaceae bacterium | reverse complement strand
CCGACTGCGCCGGGCGGTGCCGACAATGCGGCCGGACCTGCTGTTCCCCCTGCCTTAACAACGAAAGGTGCCAAGATTGCCATGATGAAGCCGAAGACGTTCGTCAGGAGCCCGACGCTGCGGTTCACGCCGTATAGCTGGGCGAAGCTGCTGTACCTGCGAGATCGCGGTGAAACCGAAGTGGGCGGACTGGGGATCAGTTGCCCGGAAAGCCTCCTGCTTGTGGAAGAGGTCGAACTGGTGCGTCAGCTGTGCTCGGTCGTCACCGTCGCCTTCGACGACGAGTCGGTCGCCGACTTCTACGACCGGCAGACTGATGCGGGCCGTCAGCCTCAGGAGTTTTCGCGCATCTGGATTCACACGCACCCAGGCGCATGCGCCCGGCCCAGCCAGACCGACGAGCAGACTTTTCGACGCGTCTTTGGCGGCAGCGACTGGGCCGTGATGTTCATTCTGGCGCAGGACTGGGCAAACATACGCACGGTTAAAATTTAATGTGGGTCCGACTGCCGAATACGAGATTCCCGTAAAACGGGATTACACTCAAACATTTGCTGGTTGTGATCCAGAACACTGGGAAGAGGAATATTTAAGTCATGTGCATCCGCAAAATAATCGTCACCTGCTCCAGTCTGCTTTTGATCAGGCCACAGACTTTGACTGGGAAGAGGACTGGCTCTTTGCTGAATACGGATTGAAAGGAGAACAGATTTGAATACATTAAATGTGACTATCGATCGTTTCCAAAGACAAAGTGACCTGATCCCGGCGGGACGGCTTTCCCAGATGACTGCGACTGTGATTGGTGTGGGGGCCATAGGTCGTCAGGTAGCACTGCAACTGGCGGCAATCGGGACACCGCGGATTCAGTTGATTGACTTTGATACGGTGGAATCGACCAATATCACGACTCAAGGATATCGGAGACAGGATCTGGGGCGTACTAAAGTCGAAGCAACAGCCCAGTCGATCCAGGAACTTGATGATTCGATTCAGGTAGATACAATTCCAGATCGGTTTCGTTCGTCCATAAGTATAGGAGAGGCTGTTTTCTGCTGTGTGGATTCCATTTCCACACGAGCTGCAATCTGGCGATCCCTCAGTAAAAAATGTGAGTTTTGGTCGGATGGAAGAATGTTAGGAGAAATTATTCGTGTCTTGGCAGTTTCAACAAAAAATGACATCGGACGATATTCAGAAACATTGTTCTCACAGGCTGAGGCTCAAACTGGCAGCTGTACGTCTCGCAGTACAATTTATGCAGCGAGCATTGCTGCTGGGATAATGATTCACCAGTTTACGCGTTGGCTGCGAGGCATTCCCGTTGACTTTGATTCGACCTTCAATCTGCTTGCTGGTGAAGTTACTGTAAAATGAAAACACTGAAGTATAATATTTTCAGCATTACAAATTTGAAATGCGATTTTATAGCGGGTCACCAGTAGTGGTGGCCCGCTACCCCTTTCTTTACCTATCAGAGAAGTGACCGAATACTTAGCAAGTCAGAGCTCATTTTCTGAAGCGACTTGTGCAAGAGCCTGATCGACGCCAGTAGTAGTAAGTTGGTTCGCTCAGTGCCTCACGCTCACAGAAGACACGGATCGAGAGCCCTGACTGCATGCGGTCTAAACTTGTTGTTCGCCAGAACGCTTCACGGTCCGGGTTTCGCCGCTGGTCAGCGCGACAAATCGTCAACAACACTTTTTCTAGATATTGAAGAAGCAAGACTCAGTGATTTGTATGATGGCTTTGTTAAAAGCCGCTGAAAAATACCGTGTGCCCTCATTGTGCCAAGGCTGCCGGTATCAAAACCGTCCATGTTCGCCTTGGTGCCAGAATTGCGACCGAAGATGAGCTTTCCCCGATGCTGGTTAACACTGACAAAATCATGGATGACTAAGAGAATCACCGCTTTCATTGTTATAAAAAAATGACACTAACTGAAACCGCGGGCTGTCCATCTGGTACACACACGTGCCGACCGAGAAATGACTTCGATAACCCCATAGCCACGATTAATCATCGTTGAAAGCGAGATCTGAGCTCACTATTCATTCAGTCAAAAGCTCACTCACTCTACGAAATGTTGTGCTTGATCCGAAACGCTATTGACACGATAATGACCCGTTGGTCATAATTGGTTTTGTGTAACGGTTCCAGATTATTCTTTTCACCTAAAGGACTTTGAGATGGCATATCGGAATAAAAGAGTCGAGACGGTTTTACTTGCATTACTGCTCTTACTCAGTTCGACTTCGAGCGTTCAATCGCAACAGCCGAGTGCCGCTTTAGAAAGCAAGTTTAATCTGTCAGTACAAGTTACTGACATACAACATAAAAACGGCAAACTTCTGATTAGCATTTATAACAAGAGCGACGGTTTTCCCAAAGAACCACAGAAGGCGTTAATGACTGAGAAAGTCGATCCTAATCAGCCGAGTTATACGTTTAAGAATTTGCGTGGAGGGAAATACGCAGTTGTAATTATTCATGATCTAAACAATAACGGAAAGTTGGACAAGACTTTCGTCGGCACGCCAAAGGAGCCAGTAGGCTTAAGTAACTACTCAAAAATCGGTCTATCTAATCCCCCAACATTCAATAAAGCTTTGATTACACTCGATGCTTCTGCGTCGCTGAAAATAAAACTGAATTCGTTTTAATATTGATTCTGACAGCCTGAGGGGCATTTTTCTGACATTAAGAAAGCCTCATGTATCAATGCTCCAGATAATTGCCGTCATATTCATCGCAACGAATAGAGTGAAAAAATATGGTCAAGAAACGAAAAGAAGCTCGTATAGCCGAAATTTTGCAGGCTGCGGTTGAAGAATTCTCCGAGAACGGTTTTGCAGGAGCAAAGATTGAGGCAATCGCTGCCCGAGCGGGGGTGGCAAAGGGGACTGTCTACATTTATTACAACACTAAAGAGGAAGTTTTTGAGGCCATTGTCCGTGATCGTATTAGTCCGGTTTTCAAACTCATTTCTGGGATCGTAAAATTGTGGCCGGGGTCACAGGCGATGCTTGTAAAACAAATCATCAGTCGGTTTTACAGCGAGATCGTCGAAAATGAAGAACGACGCATGATCTTGAAAACATTGATCTCCGAGAGTGCCCGTTTCGAGGATCTTGCCAAATTCTATTTTCAGGAAATATTGGTTCCCGCGCGCAAGATGTTTAAAAGCATTATCAAAAAGGGTATCAAAAAAGGAGAGTTTCGTGACACCCCCATTGTCAACGAACCAATCATTATTGTGGGGCCAGCTCTGATGGCTGCCGTTTGGAAGATGACATTTGAGAGCGCAGAAAAATTGAATACGAAGCGATGGCTTGAAGCACATCTCGATTTAGTGATCCACGGGCTTCAGAATACAGATAATAGTTGACTAAAATGAGATCTCGGACGGTATAAGAATTATGCAAAAATTATAATAAAAAATGAAACTTGTGCTCTTGGCAGGGGTGATTGGAACGATTGTTTATCTAATCTGGTTTTCACCGCTTTCAGTAACCGCCCATACTATCCAAAAGGGTTTGCTCGTTGCTGAAGTCATGGGGACCGGGACATTGGAAGCTCGGGTCGAGACGACGATCAGCCCAAAAATTTCCGGTCGAATTGTTGAAGTGATGGCTGATCAGGGAATCCGCGTGACTAAAGGTGATTTGCTGGTACGACTCGATGATGCGGAACTCAAACAACAAGTGGAAATAGCTCAAGCAAACTTGGACGCAACATCAGCAGCCATTGTTCGGCTCACAACCGACAAAGACCGTGCTGCGGCGGTTTACGATCAAGCAAAGAAAAGCAATGAGCGGATTCTGACTCTGGTTCGGCAAAACGCCTCCAGCCAAGACGATGCAGATAAAGCGGTTGAAGCGCTCGCTGTGGCTGAAGCGGGTGTGTCGCGATCCGAGGCAGCCATTGCCGAAGGTCAGAAGGAAATCGTCGCAGCGGAGAAGACACTGGAGTATCACCGTGCGCGATTACACGACACAAAAATCGTCGCTCCGTTTGATGGATTGATTGTCAAACGCAACCGAGAACCAGGTGATGTCGTGGTTCCTGGAAGTTCGATCCTAACGCTGATCTCGACTGATGAATTATGGATCAGAGCGTGGGTCGACGAAACAGAAATGGCTCGCCTGAAGACGGATCAATCAGCGAGAGTCTTGTTCCGTTCCGAGCCGGACAAAGCCTATCCCGGCAAAGTCGTGCGACTGGGGCGAGAGGCTGACCGTGAGACACGCGAATTCATCGTTGATGTTCTTGTCTTGGAACTGCCAACATACTGGGCGGTCGGACAACGGGCTGAAGTCTTCATCGAGATCACTCGGAAAGACGATGCACTTTTGTTGCCAGCCAGTTTGATCGTCAAACGAGACGCTGCTACGGGCGTGTTCATCGACAGGGATGGAGTCGCTGTGTGGCGTCCGATCAGTGTTGGCATTCGAAGTCGTGATACTGTGGAAGTGCTGGAGGGACTCTCGGAAGGAGATTCTGTTATCACATCCAATATTTCGAAGATGGTGATTACTGACGGACGAAAGGTGGCGACGCCATGAACCTTGCCACTAAAGACATTCGACACAACTTCGGTCGGTTCGCACTGACAGCGGTCGGCATTGGTATGTTACTGATGGTAGTGATGGGAATGGGCGGCATCTATCGCGGTGTTGTCGAAGATGCAACGTTGCTGATTGACCGTGTGGGTGCTGATCTGTGGATTGTTCAGCGTGACACACGTGGTCCGTTCGCAGAATTGTCTCGTGTGCCTGCCAACTTGGTGTACCGTGCGGCAGCCGTCCCCGGCGTACAGTCGTCGCGAGAATTTGTGTACCACACGATTCAACGACAGCGCGACGGCCAACCACTTCGCATCGCTGTACTAGGTCTGAGTTGGCCAACAGACAAAGGCGAATGGGTGCCGCTGATGACCGGGCGACCGCTGGGCCAATCCCACTATGAGATGATTACCGATAAGACACTTGGAATGTCGATTGGTGAACAGCTCAATCTCGGCAAAGAAACCTACACCGTTGTCGGCACAACAAGCAACATGATTAGTTCCGGCGGCGATGGGATCGCGTTCGTCACAGTCACTGACGCACAAGCTATTCAATTCGATACTCCTGGAGAGGCAGTACGACTGGAGCGGGCAGCCAGAGAATCGCGAGGCGAAGCTTTCGAGCAAGCTATTCAACAGCCCATGATGTTGGAGAATGCTGGAAGACCAACAGTTCAAATACCAGCGATTGCACGACCTCAGATCAGTGCCGTCATGGTCACACTATCACACGGAGCCAATCCGAATGAGGTCACAAAGACAATCTCTGGCTGGGGAGATGTTTCGGTTTATACTGCTGAAGGGCAACGCGAACTGTTACTCAAAGGCAGCGTCGAAAAAGTGCGTAAGCAAATTGGGCTGTTTCGCGTTCTTCTAACAATCATCGCAGCCATTATCATGGCCTTGATTTTATACACATTGACACTCGACAAGATTCACTCCATCGCCTTACTGAAACTGATCGGCGCTCCTAATACGGTCATCCTTGGATTGATCATGCAACAGGCATTGATCCTAGGTATCGTCGGATTTGGAATCGCGTACCTCGTTGGGCAACAGCTATTCCCGAAGTTCCCACGTCGCGTAATAATTGCTAATGCTGACCTGCTGGAACTGGCGGGAATCGTGCTCGCAATCTCGGTCCTTTCCAGCATGTTGGGGATCTGGAAGGCAATGAAAGTTTCTCCAAACGAGGCGCTCTCATGACGTCGGACTCAAAGGCATATGCCATCGAAGCCGATGGCTTGACAAAAATTTACGGCAGCGGTAACACCGAAGTGGTTGCCATGCGTGACGCCTCAATGAATGTCAAACAAGGTGAAGTCGTAGCTCTACTCGGTCCCAGTGGATCTGGAAAGTCTACCTTTCTAACCGCCGTGGGACTCATCAATCCACCAACGTCCGGTCGCATTACCATCGGAGGTAAACTGGTATTGGATGGTGAAACGGCTCAGACCAACTTGCGTTCTTTTCGTCGCGAGCACATTGGGTTCATCTTTCAGAAATCTAATCTGATCCCGTTCTTATCAGCTGTGGAGAATGTTCAAATCGCGATGGAGTTGAACGGAGAATCAAAACGTTCAGCTCGAAGTCGCGCGATCGAGCTAATGGATTACCTCGGCGTGGCGGACCGAGCGGACAACCTGCCGTCAATGCTTTCCGGTGGACAGCAGCAACGAATCGCAGTCGCTCGTGCCATCGCCAATCGTCCCAGCGTCATCCTCGCAGACGAACCAACCGCGGCATTAGACGGTCACCGAGGTCGGCAAGTCATGGAGTTGTTTGCCAAGGTGGCGCACGAACAAGGAGCGGGCGTCATCGTTGTGACGCACGACCATCGCGCACTCGACGTGTTCGACACAATCTACGAAATGGAAGACGGACTAATGCATGAACATAACGATTGACTAGATGCAACAGCAAAAGCCATCCAAGAGCTTGATGAATTATTCAAGTGATTACTCATACCGACCGCTACCGAGCAACAATACCCATCGGTGAAGCGGTTTTCTGCTGTATTGATTCTATTTCTACCCGAGCAGCTATCTGGCGGTCCGTCGGTAAAAAATGTGGATTCTAGTCTGATGGTAGAATGCTGACATGGTAATGATATTTAAGCCAGCGTTGCTTGTTTCAATTGGTCTTAGGAAAAAAACTCAGCCAGCCTGTACTAATTTGTTGAGTTTTTTCATTGTGTTACTTCTACTACATGAAGTATTAAATTTTATTCCTGAATATCCCAAGGAGGATCCTCCGATGGGATATCGGTGAGTTTGAATTTCTCCAAGATCGTATTTCTGGTCTCCTCGGCCAGTTGAGGCCAGAGTGTTGCTCGGCCTGGGAAAATGCTGAAGAGATTTTGTATGCTAGGTGATTCAAGCGAATGATCAATCACAGTCGGCAAAGGGGCCTGCCCTGGTTCGATTTGATCGACATGCATGGCTTGAGTGGAAATGCCTGACCAACTATTAATTTTATGTTCTTTGCGACTGAATGTCGGAATCAATTGTTTTATCGTTTGTAGAGTCTGTTCAATTTCATCGGGATCGACATCCGGACCGGTAGAGTAGGGAACTGTTTTCCAACGGTTGTTACCGAATATAGAATCAGCGGCGTGAGGAATATGATTAAAGCCACCACGATCAACCACACAGAACGGAAGATTACTCAATCCAGGCGATACTGAGACTAAGTGCGATTTCAATGCCACCCATGTAAACTCTGATTGTTCGCCTACATGAAACTCTCGAGAACATGACCACAGCGATGTACCAGCGGCACCACAGGCCAACACAACAGCACGTCCTGGAATTTCCTCACCCGACCCAGTAACCACGCCAGTAATGGAGCAGTTCTCTTTCAGAAAACCGGAAATGTGCGTTTGGGTTCGGATTTCGACTCCCAGGTTTTCTGCCGTAATAGCAATTTGATTGAGAAGAATTTCGGGGCGAATAGATCGATCAGGCAGTAGATAGCTGTCATAAATTTGAGACTTGTCGAGTCTTGGAATTTGTTCGAATATTTCCTCAACCGGAAGCTTCTTAAACGGAATCCCCACATTTTCCCAGGTTGTCAACCAACTGGAAACATCCGTATCGGGATTTGAAAACAGGTAGGCCATGCCTTGCTGTTGAGGTTCCAAACAGTCGGGACAGCACTGTATCGTCTGTTGAAGCGACTTGTAACACCGGCTTGCCAAGTGAATATTCTCTTTTGCAAACCAACCTCCAGAATGCAACCACCCTTGATTGCGCGTGGAAGCGCCATGGCCTAAAGTCGATTCCTCGAACAGCGTCACAGGTAAACCGGCTTGTGCTAAGCGAACCGAAGCCGACAAGCCAGCAATTCCGCCGCCAATTATTAAAACTCGATTTTTAGTAAGTCCTGGAACCTTTGTCATAACAAATACTCCTATGGATCTGATCTCGATGCAAATACCACACAATCGTACTCCAAGTTCGTAATATCATAATTGTTATCACTGCATTATATCTCTCACCGAGACTAATGTGTTAGCACTTCTCTCCATTTCTCTCACTTGATGATTCGATTCCTGAATTCCTTTAACCAGAATCATGGATACTGGCTGTATATTGCTCCTGAAGCCTCTGGCTGTCATCGATTCTTCTCGTGGACTCACGAAATAATGTCGTGGATCACATTTCCATGAATATTGGTGAGGCGGAAATCGCGGCCACCAAATCGATAAACGAGTTTTGTATGATCCAAGCCGAGCAGGTGAAGCATCGTTATTCACACGACTTACGAAGAACTATAAACCTTGTTGAAGTATGGAAAGGTTCTTGGTTGAGTTATTGAGGAATTAATTTCGATTGTTGGAACGGTAACATTTGCTCGTTGGCATTGCGATAAGCAAAACAGCAGCCCCAAGCGCGAGAATTCTAAAAGTGGAAAGCAGCGTAGAGATTCTGAACATATCTTTCTGTATCTTTAGCGATAACGGTATGCGCATTCCATTGAAATTACCAATAGATAAAGAACATCGGCCGAGAGTTGATAGCGCCAGGTGAGTCAAAAGCCACTTCATCTGAAAGATTATTGCGTGGCTGACTTATAACCATACGGAATCAATGATTTATGATGATTCTTCTTTGTTTGTCTGGAAGAGGACGAGCGTATTCTCTTGAAGAAATCGATTCGTATTTTCACGGAGTTCTTTGAGTTCGTTATGGAGCGGGCACTGTGGTCCGTTTCCACACCACTCCTTTCCGAAAGGACAATTCAATGATTCCTCAAGGCGATCAAATTGAATGGAAATGTCGAACAATGAAATCATTTCAGGTGGCTTCGCCAGTCGATATCCCCCATTCGGGCCGGGGGCTCCTGTAACCAGACCTGCTTGCGAAAGTACCGTTAATACTTTGGCTACAACGGGCTTCATCAGGTTTCGCTTTTCAGCAATTTGCAAAGAACTCAGACGGACAGGTGGGGCTTCATGATAGACTTCAGCCATCAAGCTCATGGCTGCAATCGCGTTCTGCGCGGTCTTTCCATATGGTGTCATGAAATAGTCTCAACCGGAATGGATTTAATATTGGTTTCATCCAGACCAGCATTTTGTTCCGTGGTAATTGTTCGGGATGAATCATAAGTAAAAACTGAGGCAATCAGTTTTAAGAGCAAGGTCAAAACCAGAAGACCAAAGGCCCAGATTCCAGCTGTCACTTTCCATTCTATGATACTGGGGGAATATTCCACAACTTCATGGAGCGTCGAAGGAATAAATCCTGGAATAATCAACCCCATCCCTTTTTCAATCCAGATTCCAACAATGCAAAACAGACAAGCAACAATGCGAGTATTTTCACGACGCAGTGCTGCAGGAGTAAAAAAGAGACAGGCGCCAACGATATTTAAAAACATTGACGTCCACATCCAGGGGACAAGTCCGTTCGCTCCATGTGATCCGAAAAAGAGGTATTGTGCTGAGGAAGCATGAGTACCACCGGTATAAAAGAGTGTGAAGATCTCGCTGAACAGCATCAGAAGGTTCACACACATTGACACACGTATAATTCGAATCAAGGTATTGGCAGGTTTGGGCGAAAAATGAAAGTCGGTTAACAGGCGCATCACGCGCATCGATAGAATTATAAATGCAGGCCCGCTGACAAACGCAGAGGCAAGAAAGCGAGGGGCGAGTAAAGCAGTATTCCAGAAAGGTCGACCTCCCAAACCGCAATATAAAAATGCAGTGATGGTGTGAATGCTGATTGCCCAGAAAATGGAAAGAAACACAAACGGAACATACCACTTGGGGTTCGGCTTGCGCCCCAGATATCGCATGTAGAGTAAGTACCCTACGATATGCAGGTTGATCAACAGGTATCCATTGAGGACAATGATGTCCCAAGTCAGCATGGAAAGAGGCCAGTTAAACTTGCCGATGCCGGGAATCAAATGCCAAAAGCGATCAGGGCGCCCTAAATCGACAACCACACTGAGGGTGCTCATTAGAATCGCAGCAATGGCAACCGCCTCGCCGATGATGACAACCTGATGCATCTCTTCGTCATCGTAGAGGTAGGCGGGAATCACCATCATGACTCCCCCGGCCGCCAGGCCGACACAAAATGTGAAGTTGGCAATATAGAGCCCCCAACTCACATGATCTGACATGTTTGTAACGATCATTCCATCGCGAACTTGTTGAGCCCACGCGTTTGCCCCCACAAGCGCAATTCCAAACATGATGATCATCCACACATAAAAGTACCATTTCCCATCGGTGGCAACTCCGGTGGCACGTCTCAGAAAACCAAGATAGTTCAGTACAACCGAAGTATTTTGAGGGGCTGGGGAAGGTGGATTCTGGGCCTCAACCACGGTATGAACTCCCATTCTGTTTGATCTTATTCATCAGGCATTCAGGTTTTATTCAACCACAACTTTATTCATCGAAGTAATAGAAAAAACGAGGTCTGGTTCCCAACTCTTCTTTCAACACGAAGGTTCTTTTATTTTCAATGACCCAACGGATTTCTGAGTCCGGGTCCAACAAGTTTCCGAAGACACGGGCACCAGTGGGGCATGCTTCCAGACAAGCGGGCAATCGTCCTTCACGGGTTCTGTGTAAGCAGAAAGTACACTTTTCCATGACCCCCTGAGGGCGAATCCGGTTGGATAGATAAGATTGATTCGGGTTCACTTCTTCAGCTGGAATTTCTGGTTTTTCCCAATTGAATCGACGTGCATGGTACGGGCAGGCTGCTTCGCAATATCGACATCCGATGCACCAGTTATAATCGACGACGACAATGCCATCTTTCTCTTTCCAGGTTGCTTCAATAGGGCACGCGGTGACACAAGGTGCATTTTCACATTGCTGACACTGGACCGGCATGTAATATTTCCCTGGTGCAGGAACGGGGTGGTCGTAGTTAGCATTCCCTTTTTCAAAATCGATTCCTCCCATATCCATCTCAAAGACACGAATATAGGAATTATTCGATGCCCGATCGTGATTGTTCTCAATATGGCATGCTTCCGCACATTTTCTGCACCCAATACAGGCACTCAAATTCAGGGCATATCCAAAGAGAACATTGTCCATTGGTTGAGGGTCGGAGATCGTCACATCCGCATTGTATTCTTCCTTGGTTTCTTCTTCGAGCCGCTTAAATACGACCGTTTTCTGCTCGGGAGTCAGCTCACGGTAATGTTTTTGTAAGAACTCATCTGCGTTTACTTCTGGAGTCAGCTCCAGCAGCGGCTTCATTGCTGCGGCCCAGGCGGCTAATCCCAATGTAGCCCCGGCGGTTTTCAGAAACCGTCGTCGATTCACTTCTGGATGGTCAATAATTGGCAACGAAGCCTTTGAATCACTCATGAGTTTCCTTCGTATGATGGGGAGGAAAACGATCATTCGGTCCTGCAGCAGGACGGAATAAAGGGAAGGCTGGCTTGTGCGGATCGTGGCAATTGACGCAATGATTTCGCTGCCGCATTCCTTTTCGCAAATCCCAATGGCCTGTCATTCCGCCATGCGAACCATGTTGATAATCACGAAACTGGGGCCCGTGACACTGAGCACATAACTGCATGACGTCCTCTGGTTTGATACTCTCTCCTGAGGCCAGTCGAAAGTCAGAATAAGATCCTTCCGGGTTATGGCATGAAATACAAACAAGTTTTCCATGCACAAAGCTCAGGTCCTGATGAAATGACACCAAAGGCCCCGTTGATCCATTTTTGGGATTGGGGTTACGTACACCGTGGCACGACTGACAGGAAACAAGAACCGGATTCCCGTTGGCATCTTTCCGGTCTGTCGGGATTTCTGCCAATTGATTCGCGGGATTGATCTTCACTGGAAACAAAGGTGCGTCATCGGCTTTGGGATGAATTGCGATTTCTTCGCTATTTTCTACACTGGCAAACATTTGTACTGCAAATGCGGAAATACTAAAAAGCCCCACGATGAAGAGCATTTTTCCAGCCGACACGTTCATCTGAAACCCTTCCCTTCGCGTTGAAATACGTCAAAAAAACACTCTTAATCATTCATGTCGGCAGAGGATATAGAAATTATCAAACTGAATCAAGAATTAAAGAGTTTTATTTCTTGAATTGTCCGGAAGATGTCGATAACTTTACGCAACAAACAAGTTCTCTCGAGAGAGGATCTCACCATGAAGATCAGCAGTATGGTTATTACGCTCGACGGTAATGTCGCTGAAATCAGTTCCATTGAAGAAATTCTTGCAGAGATTTCCTGCATTGAGGTCGGGCAAAGGCATGGTTGTAAAATCCCGATTGTTCTCGAAGCTGAGAATGAATCTAACTCGCGAGATTGGTTTCACAGGATCTCTCAATTTCCGGGAGTGTTCAAGGTTGAGGTCGCGTTTGTCAGTTTTGAAGATTTAAATCCCGTTGAATGTCAAGAAGTGGAATCTCAGGAGTGACTGTTTCATGAAGAATCAGCAAGCAGACCGACGTTTTTTCCTCAAGACGGCTGCGATGGCTGCAGCGACAGCGCTTGCTGCGGGAGTCGCTAGGTCCGCCTCGACGACTCCGGGGGGCGATGCACTGCCCGTCCTGCAAGATGTGGAGTGGAATAAAGCCCCTTGTCGATTTTGTGGAACAGGATGTCATGTTCAAGTCGGTGTTAAGGATGGCAAAGTAGTTGCGGTGACAGGAGACCGCAAAGCGGACGTCAACAAAGGGCTGCTTTGTGTCAAAGGGTATCATGTCGGAATGATTCTCTATGGCGAGGATCGATTAACCCAACCGCAACTTAGGGTGAATGGAAAATTGGAACCCATCTCCTGGGACAAAGCCATTCAAATTATCTCTGAGC
This sequence comes from Planctomycetaceae bacterium, assembly GCA_020426395.1. Classification (GTDB taxonomy): domain Bacteria; phylum Planctomycetota; class Planctomycetia; order Planctomycetales; family Planctomycetaceae; genus Polystyrenella. The sequence goes on along the minus strand of JAGQQC010000015.1, from coordinate 9,069 downwards.
GTATCCAAAAATCGCCTGAAAAATTTGCCATCTATGGATCGGGACAATGGACTATCCCGGAAGGATACGTCGCAAACAAATTCATCAAGGCCGGAATCACCAACAACATGATCGATCCGAATGCCCGTCTTTGTATGGCATCAGCCGTAACGGGATATATCGGGACATACGGGGTTGACGAACCATATAATGGTTTCAGCGACCTGGATCATGCGGATTGTGTGATTCTGTGGGGAAATAATCTTTCAGAAATGCATCCGATCCTCTTCAGCAGGTACATGGATCGGAAAATACGCGGCGAAAAAATCTCGCTGGTCGATATGACAACGCGCTGGACTCGGACGAGCCAGATGGCAGACCATGTTTTAATGATGCAACCTCAGTCAGACATGGCGATCGCAAACTGCATTGCCAATCAGTTGATTGCGAATAAAACCTATTCGCGCGAGTTCGTAGAGAAATACTGCAACTTTCGTGGCCCTGATGGACCTGCTTCGCTGAAGGGAGTGCCAATCTCATTTGATGAGTATCAAGCTCTCGTTGCAGAATATACTCCGGAGAAAGTTTCCAAAGTCAGCGGTCTCTCTGTGGAAGAATTGACTTGGCTGGGGAAATTGTTCGGTAATCCGGATATCAAAATCACCAGTCTGTGGTGTATGGGCATGAATCAGCACACACAGGGAACCGCAATTAATAATCTCGTGCATGCCATTCATCTCCTAAGTGGTCACTGGGGAAAACCCGGCGATGGACCTCAAAGTCTGACGGGGCAGCCTTCTGCCTGCGGAACGGTCCGTGAAGTGGGAACTCTGGCACATGCCTTGCCGGGAGGTTTGCTCGTTGCCAACCCGGAACATGCAGCCAAGGTGGAGGAATTGTGGGGCCTGCCTCAAGGGAGAATCAATCCAAAACCCGGTTATCACACAGTTCAGATGTGGGAAAAATTCTGCTCCCCTTCAGAAGAAAAAGATTCGATCGACACGATCTGGGTCCAGGTAACGAATCCTGGCCAGACACTTCCCAACTTGCACAAGCTGTTTGATCCGAAGGAAAAACTGAAAAATAAGTTTCTCATTGTTTCAGACGTCTACCCGACTGCAACTACAAAGCTGGCTGACCTGATTCTTCCCTCTGCTATGTGGGTCGAAAAAAATGGGGTTTTTGGGAATTCAGAACGCCGCACTCAACAATGGTTCAAGATGGTCCAGCCACCTGGAGAGGCCCGCGACGACTGCTGGCAGACATTGGCAGTCGCACACCAATTGTTTTTGGATGGTTTTGCGGGGATGAAGAAAAAAGATGGTTCGTTCCTGTTTCATTTTGAAGATAAAAATGGAAAGACCGTTCCTGTCTGGGATTGGGAAAAGTACTACGACTACAACGTCGATGAGTTTCTCTTTGAAGAGTATCGCCAGTTTACGACCATCAAACATAAGAATGTGGCCCCGTATCAGGAGCTCGTCAAAGCGCGCGGCATGCGCTGGCCAGTGACGCAAGACAAAAACGGAGTCTGGAGGGATACCGCCTACAGGTTTGTGGAAGGATTCGACCCGTTTGTTGAACAGGGGAAAAAATTCCAGTTCTATCATTCTACGACGGGAGACGACAGGGCAATGATCTTCTTCCGTCCCTATGTCCCACCACCGGAGATGCCTGACGACGAATATCCTTTTTGGTTGGATACAGGCAGAGTTCTGGAACACTGGCATTCGGGGACAATGACGATGCGGGTTCCCCCCCTTCGTAAAGCCATGCCCAGTGCCTATGTTGAAGTCAACAATGAGGACGCCCGGAAACTTGGCATACGCACAGGTGATAAGGTCAAGTTGGAAACGCGACGAGGAGAATTGCAATTGAATGCATGGATTGATGGGCGGGCAAGCTGTCCTCCCGGGCATCTCTTTGTCCCGTTCTTTGATGAAAATCTGCTCATCAACCAGCTGACTCTGGAAGCGCATTGCCCTATCAGTAAACAGCCCGATTACAAAAAATGTGCCGTTCGGATCAGTAAGGTTGGGTAAAGAAGTGAACGAACCGATGATTGAACGTGAATCTTCAACTCAAAACCAATTCAACAGCCGGCTTCCCATTTTGATCGGGGTGTTCCTGACAGGCTGTGTTTTGGTCGGCTTTATCCTGGGAATTTCCGAACAGCAGGAGCCGGAGCGCGCTTCTTGGAAGGAACGCCCCACACAGAATCACCTATCCAAAAGTGAGAAAGTGGTTCCTCTCGTCGTTTCCTATTCTGAAATTGCCGCCGCAGAATTCTCTAAGAACCCAAAACAGGCAATGCACTTCTCGCAATTAAAGCAGCAGAAGCCGGGTATTTTTGATCCCGTGATTAAAAAACCAGAAATGAAAAACCTGGCGATCATAGACCGAGTGAAAACTCGCGCTTTTGAAGGGGCTCCCCCAACCATCCCACATTTTGTTGATGATGTCCGTGCAGAAAAGTGCCTGGTTTGTCATGGTGAAGGAGTTCAGATTGGTCAGAAATTTGCAAGTAAAATGAGTCACCCTCGTTTTACTAATTGCGTACAATGCCATGTCCCCAAGGAGAGCAAAGGTCCGTTCGATGCTCCATCGGTGGATGCGGTGAACCAGTTTGTGGGAGTCGCTCGCCCTGGCCCTGGGCTGCGTGCACATCCGACTGCCCCGCCAAGCGTACCACACGCGACTTTCATGCGAGAAGATTGTATGAGTTGTCACGGCTTACTCACTCGCCCTGGATTGAGAACAACGCATCCCTGGTTCACAAACTGTTTGCAATGCCACGCGCCCTCTGCGACACTGGATCAACATTCGTTTGTCACCCTGCATAGTCTCATCAACAAAAACCGTGATCAGAGCCAACAGGTATCAGAAACGAACGAGTAGCTTCTTCCACTCTCTATGAAAAAAACATGACATGGATTCTACAACACAAAATCTCTTTGAAGATGGTCCTCCCATTCCTGAAATGCGGGAAATGATTTTTGAAGAAGAGCAACTCGCCAGTTTTCTAAGCGATTTGAAAGAGTTCACAAAGATTGAGTCAATTCAAATAAAGGGGGGCGAGACTTTGTATGCCGATGAACCTCAGCTCAAATTGGATGATGCCTTCACTGCGCTCAAAACAGGTTCGGTTCGTGGGGTTCAGATTCGCTACAACCACAACGGATTTGACTGGACCGACACAGTCTTTAATACAGCAAATGACTATAAGATCATTCGGTGCCAGCATCCTATTAGCAAAAGATAGACACCGGTTGTTCAACAACAATTCAACTAAATTGTATCTAAACGATTAAAGTATATTATCACGAATTCTTGTTTCAATGCCATCTGGAGCCGACATAAATGGCACGTAAAAGTTCTACACTCTGTCCAGGTAACTGTTCTTTCAACGATTCGTACTGCATCTCACGCAATTTAATGATGAAGAAATCCGGTTTGTGATTGATTGCAGCGGAAATTATTTCATCACAACAACAGATTTCTTGATCTGTTTATGACAGGCGATACAGGTCATCGTCAGGTGCAAATAACTCAGTGAAGCACCATCGATATTTTTTTTCTGGGCGTATTTTGCGACATCTTTAGCAGCATTTCGGAATTCTGCACTTTGTTGAGCGAAGATCGGTCCCTCGACGAGTTGCCATTCCGTGGCGTTGCTCATTTCGATCATTTTTTTTGTCCCTTTCTGGATGAGAGCGAAATCTTCAGTGACCAATCCCTCCAGAACATCTTTCGAACTATCCAGTTTAGCCTGCATGAATTTGGAGATGTTCTCTTGCGTAGGATTCTTTTTTTGTCTGGAACTCTCCTTCGCCAGGAGAGGAGAAATGCTGTCTCGCTGATCTCCGAATCCCCCGGCCAGAAATCCACAGACGAAGATAAGTAAAAGACTTCTCATAATTTGCTCCTCAAGAGGTGCCTGATTGACTGAAACATACTTGTGTTGTCCGAGATTTTCCATATGGATCAGCTTGGAACCGCCCTAGGCATGGCTTGCCTTTGATTGTATCCGCTGCGGTCCCCTCGTGTCTAACGCGTGGTAATATTTCTCAACTTTTGTTGTCCTTCTGTTGCTGAAATCCGTGCTGTTTGTCCTGCACGAACCGCAAGTGAAGTGCATCAGTAAAGGAAAAGCTCGCAGGCATGTCGATTTGGTCAGAAGATTTCGGTGACCTCGACAAAACTCGCTGGAAATTCACTCCCTGCCGAACCTGCGCGACTTCATTTTGCCGGTTTCAGGGGAATCGGTGGCGTCAGTGAAGTCTGCTCGTCCCGCAGGGCTTTGACGTCAATCGGATCGTCAGTCGTCCACTGGCTGACTTCCGGTTGATGCACCATCGCGAACGAGGTCTGCAGCGGGTAATTGCAAATGCAGCCGGTCGAGAAACAGGGCACGCTCAACAGACCGTCGGCGGCGACCAGGCTGTTGCTGCACCCCGATCGTAGGTTCCGCAGACTGAACTCTTTCTTTTGATCCATGTCCACATACGTGGCACAGTTGTTTCGCAGAAAGAGCAGGTTCTGATTGCCCACGGTGTAGTTACAGCCGCTCCGCTTAAACAGGGGGGAGGCAGACAGCTGCTTACCGGTCAGCAGGTCGTACTTGATTCCCGCCTGGTTGATGAACGAATCATCGTAGAGCATCAGCGGCTGCATTCCGATCGGCTTCTCCCAGACAATCTCTCCTGTCGCCGCATTGATCGCCTGCATCTCTTTCAGCTTGCCCGTGTAAAGGAACTTGGATTGATACGAATAGGCAGACCAGTCGTCGTAGGGACGAATTGCCAGCGGGCCGCGACCGGTCATCACACGATGCCCGTACTCCCGGGCATACTTCCATTTGACTGTGCCGTCAGCCGCATCCAGGGCCAGCACGGTCGACGTAAAGGTCTCGGGAGCCGTACCACGACGCATCAGGTGGTCGGCCTTCAGCGGCGCGATCGAATCAGTGCAGTATATCAATCCTTCACCAATTACGATCGAATGAATGTTGAACCGTTCCTTCGCGGTGGTCGACCAGAGCTGTTTGCCGGTTTTCCTGTCAAACGCGACAATCGTTTTCGCATCCCATAAACCCGATTCAATCGCCGGATGACTGCTGCCTTTGGGCAGGTCATAGCCGACCGCGATCAGAATCAGCGGATCGGAAACGCGCACGTCGACCACGCCCGGCTCACCTTTCAATGCAGGATCGAGCTGACAGGGCAGCGTTTTAACAATCGAGCCATCCACCGGGTTCAGAATGACGCATTCGGAATTCCGGCCGACAATCACCGCATCGGGTAACGTCGCGAATCGAACAATCGATGTCTCCATGTCGAAGTTCCACAACAGACGCCCGGTGTAAGCGTCGAGGGCCGTCAGCCGCTTCGCCCGGTCATCGAAGGCCACTAATCGCCCGCCGGCCACCTGCGGCTTTACGCCCCGTCCGTAATCCTTGAACTTATGAAACCCGTGGCCGGGACCGTCGCCATACCAGAGAATCCCCAGCGGCGCCTTGACCAGTTTGTCGCGTGAATAGTAAGACCGGGCTCCGTCCGAACATTCGTGCGTCCAGTCAGCCGAACCGGGCAGGGCATCAACCCGCTTCAAAATCACTTTGTCCTGCTGCTGTTTCACGTCCCAATGCTGAGTGTCCAGGCCGGCAATTACTTGCTGAATCACCGCCCGATTCTCCTCATTCACCATCAGACAGGCCACGCCCCCGTAAGGCCGCACCACATTCAGCCGCTCTTTCACAGCGATTGCATTTTTTGCGGCAGGACTCTGGTCAATCACGACATCGGCCAGGTAGTGGGGCAACTGGAAGGTATCCGGATTGGCTTGAATCACCTGGACCCTGTTCCCATACCAGTTAACGTCACGAAATTTTTTCCGCAGACGGCTGACCACCGCGGCGTCATCTTCAATGATGATCAGGCGAACCTCGGCAATCTGCAGGATCGCATTTGGCAGCGACTCGGACTCCAGGCCGAGCAGCACAACATAACCCGCTTTGACGGAATCCGCTTGACCCGCTTTGATAGAACTTGCATCCAGATACGCGAAAGCAGCCTGAGTCTCCTCGGCCGTCGGAGCCGGCAGCGGTACATGCGCCCGCTGATGATACTTGTGTTGCTGCGGTTTTGTCTGAAAACAGTGCAGGTTACCATTGAGGCAGGAAACAATCAGCCGCTGGTTGGCGGCGATCAGCGAGCCAACCGTTTCTTCCACTTTTTCCTGCCAGAACAGTTTCGCCGATTTTCCGTCTGCCGCGATCTCCGCAGCAAACAACGTCGCCCCCACATGCCCGTAGAGGGTATTCCCGGCCTTGATGATCGAATGCGTCACCCCATTGCCCAGCTTCGTATCCAGTTTCCAGAGCAGGGGAGCTTCCCATTTGCCGGGCTTCACCGTCTGCGCACCCAGCTTTTTCTCGTACTGTCCTTTCTTCGCCTTTGACAGATTGTAGGCGTAGACCACCCCTTTCTCGACGCCGTAACTGATCCCCTTATCATAAGTCGTTCGATAGCTGCAGCCGGGCATCATCTTGTAGGCACTGAACGGCCCTTCGAACAGATCCCGCTTGGGCGTGCTCCAGGACTCGGGCGCATTCTTCCCCGCTTCCACCCAGCGGTTGCCGACTTCGCGACCGTCTGACAGATTGACCACGCCGGAATGTCCGACCAGCAGTACCTCACCCGCGGCAGTCACGCGGGAATCCCCGTTGCGATAGCCCTGCACGTAATAGTACATTTTGCCCGTTTCGGGATCGATGCGGGCCGGCATCGAACGACCGTTGGGCACGACCAGCATCCCGTCCGCGATCAGGCAATACCCCTGCGGCGAGAGCCCCGCTTCGTGCAGATAGTTATGATCGATGCGGACATTCTTCAGAAACTGAATCCGCTGGTTGATCCATTTGCGTTTGCCGGTCTCAATCTCGACGGCACTCAGGTAAGTTCCCATCGAAGGCCAGATCCCCGCGCCGAAGAACACGACGCCGTCCTTCACGACCGGTGCACCGCGGACAGGCCAGTAGGAAATCAGACGGTCATTACCCAGATGCCATCGCCTGGGATGCGTCTCGGGTGCCCCAGTGATTTTCCAGCGGAGTATTCCATCTGTCAGATTCAGGCAATACAGATAGCCGTCGTCCGAACCGAACAGCACATTGTCTTCTACGACCACCGGAGCGAACCGGATCGGTCCGTTGGTCTCATAGCGCCAGAGCACATCCCCTGTGTTCGCATCGAAAGCACTCAGGTTGCCATCCAGCGGAGAACCGACGAGAATGCGATCGCCGACCGCCACCGGTTCATGCGCCAGGTCATACTGCAGGCGTTCCTCGTTCGGCCAGGCGACCTGGTGCCGCGGCAGTTGACGCGTCCAGCTCAACTTGAGATCCACAGGCAGTGTTTCGGTGGTGACGGCGGTCCGTTTCAAATTCCCCCGCCACATCGGCCAGTCGGCTGCGGGCAGAGTTCGAATACCGATCGCAAACAAGGCGACACAGAGCGTGCCAAGGACAGCAGATTGATATCGAGCGAGCATAATTTCTTCTCACTGGCAAGAAGTTGTTGGGTATAATTATTTCAGAGTGCTTCATGCGCCCTTAACATCAGTTCATCCGGGATTCCCCAGATAGCGTAACCGGGAATTACTACCGGCATAATTAGCATTCATTATAACCGCTGCCTTCCCTACCGTGTCTAACGCGTGGCAATTTTTGAGATATTTTCCCTTCTCGTTTTTGAAATCCGCTCAAATAATTTTCTCAAAAATAGAATTTTGTCGCAGAATTCGACGATATAATAGACATGTAGATCCAAATATAATATAAGAATATATGAGGATGCTTTAAGGGGTTATCTCTTAGGGTCTTCTCAATAAAGAAATTAGAGTGCCTGCCTGTTTTCTTGCTTCATTAATGATGCGGCATTAATCGGGTTAGGCATTCAAGAGTCCCTCCTGACAGCGCTCTGCTTCCATGTCGGCCGTTCGCTTGATTCCTTCCACAGACATGACGAAAGGCGACGATGATGACTCGTATGCTGAACTGTCTCGTTTCGGTCTTGGCAATTGTTATATCTGGTGGTTCTCCTTCTGAAGCAGCCCCCGCGGTGCAGACAAAAGACAACAAAGGTTTGCAACTGTTCGAAACTAAGATTGAACCGGTGCTGGTCAAATACTGCTACGAGTGTCATTCCCGGAAGGGAGATAGTGTAGAAGGAGGTCTGGAACTGGATTCCCCCTCCGGCATGATGCGGGGCGGCGATACTGGCCCGATGCTCAAGCCGCACGATCTTGAACACAGTTCGCTGATTCAAATGCTGAAGCATCAAGGCGATGTCTCCGGCATGCCGCCTGAAAAGAAACTTTCCGATAAAGTCATCGCTGCCTTTGAAGAATGGATACGTCTTGGCTGCCCCGACTCTCGCAAAGAAGTCGGCCCCACTCTTAAAGAACAACGTTACCAGGCCGCACAAAAACATTGGGCCTTCGTACCACCAAAAACAGTCAAACTACCCGTCGTCGAACAGACCGGCTGGCCCCGCAATCCAATCATAGACGGCTTCGTGCTCTCTGCCATGGAACAGCAGGGGTTGAAACCAGTTCAAGATGCCAATCGACTCACGTTGGTCCGCCGCGTTTATTTCGATCTGATCGGCCTCCCCCCTTCAGTGACAGAAGTCGATGCGTTTCTGAATGACAAATCGCCCGATGCCCTCGCGAAACTGATCGACAAACTGCTTGCTTCTCCCCGCTTCGGCGAACGCTGGGGACGCCACTGGCTCGATGTCGTCCGCTTCGCCGAATCAAGCGGCATGGAATTTAACTTCACCTATCCGCACGCCTGGCCTTACCGCAACTACGTCATCGATGCCTTCAACCAGGATAAACCCTACAACATTTTTCTGCAGGAACAAATTGCTGGCGACCTGATGCCTGCCCAACCCAATAAATCTCCCGAGACCATTGAAGCCCGCAAGATTGCCCCCAGCATGCTGTCCTTCGGACCCAAACGACACAATTCCAGCGGCACTGAATTCCGCATGGACATCGTCGACGATCAGATCAACACCGTCTGTC
>JAGQQC010000159.1 GCA_020426395.1 Planctomycetaceae bacterium | reverse complement strand
TGGAGAAGTCTTCGTAACAATACTCTTCCAGCAGAGGAATGATGTCATCACGGACGACGCGCATCAGCGAGGGGAGGTCCTTAACCGGGCTACCTCCCTGAAGCAGGTACGAATGGCCGATCTGCAGGTTGCGGGCGTCACGACCGGCGTGCTGGCGAATTCGTTCGTTGAGCGCATCGAACCAGGCCCGCAGTGGGATCCCTTTGATCGCGATCTCAGCCAGGACGGAGCTGTCGGGCATCAGTTCAATAAATCCGAATCGACGACGCAGGGCCGAGTCGAGCAGTGAGATCGAGCGGTCCGCCGTGTTCATCGTGCCGATCACATAGACGTTTGGTGGGACAGCGAAACGCTCCTGGCTGACAGGCAACGTGATCGGTTTGCCCCGCTTATCCTTTTCCAAGGTGGTCAGCAGCTCGCCAAAGATACGGGGAATGTCTCCCCGGTTGATCTCATCCACGATCAGATAATAACTTCGCCCCGGATTTACTGAGGCCTCTCGACAGAGTGCTTTGAAGACACCATCCCGCAGTTCGAAGCTGACCTGTCCATTGGTTGTCGTGGGGCGGAATCCCTCCAGGAAATCTTCGTAACCATAAGCGGGATGAAAACAACAGATTCGCACCTGCCCCGCAGTGGCAGCATCCCCCTCGATTTGTGCTTTTTCAGTATCGCTGAGATCTTTAAACAGTTTTCCGAAAGAGGAAATTGCAGCCAGATCACGGGCCGCATTCATCGCCCAGTAGGTTTTTCCAGTTCCGGGAGGCCCATACAGGATGACCTGACTTTTCCGTTCGAGGACGGATTGGATCCGTTTTGGAATACCATGCAGGCTCTTCTTTGGTGGAGGGGGAGGTATAACAATCTCCGCACCCTGAATTCGCTGTTCGATCTCCAGCAAATTGACTTCGTCTTTCAACTCACGTACGGAGGACATCAGTCCCTCCTGCTTATGAGGCAGAACCCATTCGTCCAGGCTCAGCCATTGAACAGGCCGCTGATTAGGAAACTCGAGTCCAGCCTCATAGTGGTAACCTCCAATGACTTTACCGACACCGAGAATTTTCTGCCCATCTGCAGCGATGATGAGATCACCTTCGCTCATCTGCAGAATGAATTTCCGAATTTGTGAGGACCAGTTTCCGATCACGCTGGGTTCTTTTTCCGGAAACTGCTCGGCCAATTCCTCTTTAAGTCTATCTCGCGCCTCCTTCTTCGGTTCGAGCCACGAGAGATCTCCCAGTTCAGGCCAACCGATCGACATATACTCATTCCGCTTCATTTGCTCCCAGTGGCTTGTTTTGGTTTTGTCGTTACGCGTGCCAACTCGCCAATAGCGGTAGCGATCACCATAGATGTTGTTGAGAACGGCGGTGAAGTGAATCATGGGTAATTCAACTTCTCTTGCAGCCGAAACAAAACGCCCGGCACACAGATATCGCCCGTTTCCCTCGGGTGGGATTTGCAACAATCTAAGTAAGATATAATGTTCCCACTCAATGCTGTGGTAGTCATCAATCTTCTGCGGATGAATCATACAGAAGTATTTGTGTGCCCAGGAGAGGTGAGCAATGTCGGGAGCCTGCTCATCCATCTGCCGCTGTAATTCTGCGTAAGCTTCATCGGAAGTATCTTCTTCTGTCATTGCTTCCAGTAGTTTGCAACCAACAAGCAATTGATCTCGATTCTGACGGGCGATTTCAATTGCTTCTTCGAGCGTAATGTCTTTAGGTTTTCCACGCTCGTTGGCACCTTGCCAGGTACCGGTCTCCTTCCGACGGAAGATGCGAAACTTCATCGCACTTCCACCGCTGATCCCGCCGAACAGGCGATTGTTGAATTCCTCGTCCTTTTTGAACTCCAGCCAGTAAACCAGGCTATCCTGCTCTCGGAGATCATGCATTTCAACGAGCAGCTTTTCGCCATCGAGTGCAGCCAGCTTTTCCGGAGCGAAGCGTTCCCGAAAGTTCCTGTAGTTTTTCTCGTATTCGTCACGAGTAGGAAGATCGCCTTTCTCTGAAAGCTTCTCGTACGTTTCCAGAATGAGCGTTTTCTGTTCTTCAGTAAGCATGGAGGCGATCTTTAACAGCAGGTGGATTTCGGTTGTGTTATTACGGTTTGTATCGTATTCATATAAAGGAGTTCTGCTGTTAGAACAACAGTTCTGAGATCAGTTTTTCAAATTGTTCTCTGAACCTTTAATCCGCCGGACCTACTCTTGTCCGTTTGATTGATACCGTCATCTCCAGACAGTCACCAGTTTCATTTCAACCGTAATACTGAATGAGATCATTTCGTGCCTAATGACAACGATCAAGATTCCAATTCCAGAGGAAAAAAGAAGAAGTCCGACGCAGAACGTCGCATTCAGCAGGCGGCCCGGTTGGCTGATATCCTGAAAATGCTCAACCTGCTGCGTGGTTATGGACGCTGGAATGCAGCAGGACTGGCCAGGGAATTTGAATGCAACGAGCGGACAGTTCGTCGTAATCTCAAAGTCCTGGAGTATGCCGGCATTCCCATTTTCTACAATCGGAAGGAACGCTGTTACTATCTGAGATCGGACTACTCGTTTCCGGTACTCAACCTGAACCCGGAAGAGATGCTCGGGCAGGCCATCGCGACAGTCACTACCAAAGCAATTGGCTTAGATATCAGTGAAGGGGCAGAGCCCACCACGATCAATCTGGCAGCCACGAATGAAGAAATGCAGGAGATCCTCGCCCAGGCAGGGGAACTGGTGGAAGTGCTCGGTCTGCAACTCGCGGATCACAGCCAGCATCAGGAAATCATTCGCACCGTTCAACAGGCTCTGTTGAATGGCAAACAGATTCGAGGCTTATACCGTTCTCCTTATCGTGACAAAGATTTTGAACTGCAGATCGAACCGTATCGGCTCTGCCTGATCAAACAGGCCTGGTACATCGTGGGTCGTGGTGAGGGAATGCCCAAACCGCACACGTATCGCATCGCCCGGTTCAAATCCCTGAAGATGCTTGAGTTAAACGCATCGATTCCAGAGGATTTCACGCTGGATGAGTACCTCGGAAACGCCTGGACCGTGTTTCGGGGAGAGTCCAGTCATGAAATCGAACTCCTGTTCGAACCGGAAGCGGCCCTGCTCGCTTCAGAAACCCGCTGGCACGCCACCCAGGAGATCAAATGGCATCAGGATGGTACCGCAACGTTCAAGTTCACTGTCGATGGTCTGGATGAAATCCTGACCTGGATACTCGGCTGGACCGGAAGAGTTCAGATAATAAATCCACCAGAACTGCGGTCACTTTATCGCGATCAACTTAAAAAGGGACTGGAGATGCTGGGGGAATAGGTCAGCACTTCCCTGGTTGGTTTTAATCTCTACTTTTTTTCAAATTATAGTTCAGCGCTGACCCACACCTGTCCGGCAAGACATTAATAATGCCACCGTTATCGATTCATGCGACTGACAGGTTTTTTGAATAATCTGGAGATCTGCATAGAAACAGTGACCGTTGAATAGAAATTCCCCGGTGAACTGATATGCTGTTTTTATACTGTTAGTTCTATTGCATATCGATACCAGTCTTTCTCCTCCCATCCTCTCTAACTGGTTAGATTCTTGAGCGCTTCCATTTCATCCGAATTCCAGTCTACATCTACTCTCCAATGTCGCATTCATCGGGGTTGCCATGAAATTGGTGGCAATTGTGTAGAGTTGAAGGCGCAAGGAAAACGAATTTTACTCGACTTGGGCCTTCCCCTGAGTGACGATAGCACGCCGCTGATCCCCCCCTACCTAGATCTGCTTAATTCCGATGAGTCTCTATTGGGGATTTTTATCTCTCACCCCCATCCTGATCATTTTGGATTGCTCCAGTTCATCTCGAAACCGGAAGAAGGTCACTCTACGATCCCGGTTTACATTGGACAGGAGGGACTGGGGATTCTCCAGAACAGCCAGCTGTTTACCCGTAATGCCGGCCTGGACGATCTGAACCTGAAACCATTCCAACCGGGAGCTGTGTTCGAAGTCGGTCCCTTTACGATCACCCCCTATCGAATCGATCATTCTGCCCATGACAGCTACTGTTTCCTGATCGAAGTCGCTGGAAAACGTCTCTTTTACAGTGGCGATATTCGTGCGCATGGACGTTCGGCTCATTATTTCCGAGACCTGGTTCTCAACCCACCTGCTGATATCGATGTGTTGATCTGCGAAGGGACCCGAGTCGGCCATGTCGAAGATTTCAGATATCCTACGGAAGATTCTGTCACTGAAGCTATGGCCGAAGAATTCAAGCATACTCCAGGATTGGGGCTCGCCTGGTGTTCAGCTCAGAATATTGATCGGCTGGTCTCCATTTACAATGCCTGTCGTATCACCGACCGAACATTCGTTATTGACGTGTACACAGCCGAGGTCCTGCGGGCCGTGAGTCGAGACGACATCCCCCTGCCGGGGCGTCCCGGTGTTCGAGTCTACCTTCCGCGCTCGCAACGCAGGCGAATCAAGCAGGAGGAAGCCTACAGCACCTCCAATAAATACCATTCCTTCCGAGTCTATCCGGAGCAGTTACGCGCAACTCCGTCTAAATTTGTCATGCTCTGTCGTAGCTCCATGTTCGCCGAACTTGCAGAGGCGGACGGTCTGAGTGGAGCAACCCTCATAACATCGCTCTGGTCCGGCTACCTTAAGGAAGAGCGAGAAGCAGCCCGTCTCAATGATTTACGAGCGATGGGTGTCCGCCAGACTCACATTCACTGCTCCGGTCACGCCACTGTAGACGAGCTGAAACAATTCATCGCAGCATTCCCGAACTCCCGCATCATCCCCATCCACCTGGACGATCGCGAAGGGTTCAAGGAACTGTCGGTTAATGTGGAACTTAAAAATGATGGTGAATGGTGGGGAGTATGAAGAAACATGAAAAATAAGCTGCGAATTCCCAGGACACGACTCGTCTACATTCCTGAAATCAACTCGAAGACATGGTTGTTATTAACTACGAAAGGCGGTAGCGCATGCCTACGAGATTATCAACAGACTCCCCCCAAAGAGATTCGAGACTATTCGAAAGAAGAAATTGAAGAGTTACTTCAACGAAAAGGTAGCTCTCAGGAATTCGTCTCTCACTTCACGAAACATCCCGTGACGAACGTTCAACATTGGCGAGAAGAAATAATGAATAGAAACATTGAAATGAATTTGGAACCTCTCCCCCCCAATAGACTTCGGATGTTGAATGTTTTCAAAAAACAATATCGAGAAACCGACAACAAAAAAGCGTTGTTCGAGAAATGGACACACTATTTCACCGAGAGTATTCTAAATAAGAAACAATTCAATCGATACGACAACGAGTCAGCTGAGGACGAGCGAGAATCGGATACAGGGAAAGGGTGGACGTCGCAATTGCTTGAGAACTCGCGGTTGAACAAGAGGGCACAATACATCGCCACAAATGTCAAGGAATGTGACTTCTGTCTTGCGGCCCATGAGCTGAGTCTTGGAATATCCTCTATGAAGAATCATTTGCAAGCCAAACGATCAGACCAGATTAAACCTGATGGTCTAGCCGTGAGGAAAAATGGTTTTTTCTCGGTTTTCGAAATCAAAGCGTTTAATGATATCCAGAAAATAGACGAGGCACTTTTACAAGCGATTTGTGGCGCACTCGCGATTTACGCCAAGCGATCCATGATTGTGGCGATTGCGCGTAGTGACAATGGACCATTCAGACCGGCAATCAAAAACGCAAGAATCCCGAAGCTTAAGCCATCACTCGGCGTTCATTTGTTGATGGCTGCCGACGATAAAGGCGACCCGATAAAGGGTTGGTCGAAAAAGATCGAGCTCCTTAGCGCGGAGATACTGGAAAACTTCAAACAGCTGGAGTACATCGCATTTTCGTTTTTGAATAGAAAACAAGCAAAAGATATCCGCACGATCACAATCAGCTACCTGATCACAAGGGATGGCATCAAGCGACTCTAATTTCGACGACACGCTATCACAACCGCCCACAAATTCTTGAACAATTTATTTCAAACTATTTTCCCTCAAACACCCCTAAATCGTAGAATCTGTTTCTTCGCAGGGGTATTGGGGGTAGCGATTCATGTGCGGGAGAGAAGTTGGCCCGGCTAACGGGCGGCGCGGCGGTTCCGTCAGGAGCGGGCGACAGCGGGGGCTCTGGCCTCCGCTCGATAAGACCTGCCACCAACGCGAACAGCCGATAAGCCTTCGAAAGAAACCTGGCTCTCCTGCACTCTTTTTTTAATATCACCGCTTTCCCAATCCGTTTTGAGGAACTCCCATTTCAGGTCGACCAATTACCTGCCCTGCCTGCGGAAGCCGCTTCGAAATTTCCAATGGAGAGAAGAAGCCTCCAGCAGCTGATCGTCTCGCCAGGATGCAAGGCTATCGGGGCGAACCCAAGATCGATGACACCAAGCCACACCCCTTGAGAATGCTCTGTCTGGAACTGTTTCTACTCGCCCTGCTTCCTTTACAGGTCATCATCTGGCTGTGGATCAACAGCTGAGGACAATGATGTCCAGCCGATACAAATTTCTGTGAAACTTTCTTCAAAACCCCCTCGGCGCTGACCCAATGATGTCCGTGCGGCAGTCTATCCTCGCCAATTGAGATGCTACTCTAAAGTGCTTCTGGAAAGGGCTACAAAATGGCATACGGCAAAGTCATTGAGTGTGACGGATGTGGATTCAAGGTTGATGCATGGGACGAGGGAAACCCCTATATTTTGGGTTTAGATGGCAAAAAAGAATATGTCTATCATCCCGATCCCCGGCGCTCTGAAGCAACGGGGTTGGAAACCCCCTGTCTCTGTCTCAACTGCGGACGTGAATATAACGTAGAAGAGGAACTTCCGAAGGTCTGTCCCCGATGCCAAAGTTCTCATCGGAAAGAGTGTTATGAGTTGGAAGGAGAAATCTGCCCCAAGTGCAATCAGGGCAAATTCTTTCATGATCCCAAGAAATTTATGATCTCCTGATCGACTTTATCGTTCAATCATGGAGGTTCAGCGAATCTGAGAGCAACAAAACATGAAAATATTTCTATTACTGTTGCTGGTTCTGTTTCTTGAGCTGCTCATCCGAATTGCTCCAGAGGATTGAGTTCGGTTGTCACTACAAGGTATGACATAACAATACTATCTCGCTCAAGTAGAAACACCCGGGTTGAGTTTGGATACATGGATGCAACTGGAATGGTGTTCTGATAATGGAATAAAAATAGAAAGTTTTAACTCATTAAAAAATCTCAGCCTCCAATTCACGGATGACGGAAGAGGAACTGAATCACTCCCAGCCAGGGTCAGAAATTCCGATGTATATTGAAAAGTCATCCGGTAAACTGAGATTTTCTCCCAGTGATCTCACTCTCTTTCTTGAGTCTGAATTCGGTAGCTGGATGGATCGCTGGCATTGCGAGCGTCTGAATGGCAATCTCAACGTCGTGGGAGAAAATGGTCTTCCCTTGGGAATCAAGCTCGTGGGCATTACCCAATGTGAGCCTGACGGAGAGGATGCCGAGCTGACGTTAATTGCCAATCAGGGGCTGGAACACGAACAGGCTTTTCTCGAACAACTGTACCGGGACGGTCACGAGATTGAGGAACTCTCTTCTGGGGTCAGTGATCTGACCACAACGCTGGCGGCGATGCAGCAGGGAAGGGAAGTCATTTTTCAGGCGCGATTGGAACAGGATGAATTTGCCGGATTCGCCGATTTCCTGTATCGGATAGATGGGAAATCAAAGCTTGGGGATCATCACTACGAAGTCTGGGATACGAAACTCGCCCGCAGCCCGAAAGCCTATTTCGTAGTTCAGTTGTGCGCATATTCGGAGATGCTGGGACAGATTCAGGGAAAACTGCCTGCCGGATTTGAGGTGGTCCTGGGGACCCGTGAGCGCGTTCGATTTCAGACAAATCAGTTTCTGCACTACTATCGACAATTGAAACAATCCTTCCTAGATTTCCAGGAGCAGTTTGATGCGAGTTGCCTGCCCGACCCGGGGGCATCTCGAAACTTTGGCCGCTGGAGCAACTTTGCTGAGCAGTTACTCGATGCCTCAGACCACCTGAGTTGAGTTGCCAATATCACCCGGTCCAGCGCGTCTGCGGGAATCAGGATCAGCGTTCCCCTTCCACCCGGTTGAATATGAGGCAACCGATTCTCCCGGATCCAGCGACGGATCGTTGATTCCGGAATGGACGACCGTTTCGAGAACTCTGTCAGAGTTAAATAAGGGAAGAGGAGGGGGGCGGGCCGCGGCATTTCAGTTCTTCTCGTCAGGCAGGGATTCTTTCGATCTGCCACCGTGCCGAGAAAGATAAGAAGTAACACGATTGGGGAAACAGGGAACGGGTTCCGTCGGTCGTTGTTTCCACGATCACCAGTGAACCTCATGAAGAGGATAAGCTGCTGTTGTATTCCAGCGTTTTCAGTCGCCGGAATTGTATCGTAAAATGAGACACGAAGCGTGGCCATTTCCTGGTCCTGTAAATCAGTAGAAACGATCTGGTCTTTTGACCGCAATCGGAGTTGTAGACGGGAGTTTCGATAGAGCGTTATTCTGCCCTCGACCCGGACCACTTTTCCGACCAGCACATGGACGAATTCGTTGAAATCTTTCGCAGAATCAGTTCGACGATACGTGTTCGAATTCGCGATCTACCAAAACGTGGTTTTTCAGAGGCATAATCCCATTTCCTGGCAAGCAACTCCCGGTGCCTGTGGAGAATTGAGTCAAGGGAGAAGATCGTTCCGATTTCGCCCAACAAGCTCCGCCCGAGCACCTTACTTTTGATTGCGAGAAGCCTTCACTGATCATCTTTGAGCAAGTCACGTCGTTTACCAAGCTTTTCGCGGAGAACACGGTTTTCTGTATGCAGGTACTCAATCGCCTGCTGTTGCTCGCGATTCAGCCAGCTGGCCAGGGACAGGACGAGTAGATGCCAGTGCTGCATGAGGAAATTCATGGAAGTGGTTCCGAAGCGAGGAAGGGGAGTCACTCTGGAACTATAATGATTCTTTCACCCGACCAGACTCGCGAATCGGATGTTGCAGTCAGTCTCCACGACCAGTTGAATTGGCTGTGATGATTGTAGCGGTGAACGTCGTTTCCCAGTCGTTTGAGAATGGACACGGTCCGTGTCTCACAGATGCCTTGATTTACAGTGTTTCGAGCTCGGCTGAGTTTTTTTGACGGTACGGGCTTGTTTCAATTTGAATTGTTTGAATCAACCCAGTGCTCGATGCAAGATATTAAATCCGCTTGAGCCAGTTCATTGCTGCCCCAGAATCCCTGCTGGGGTAGAGCACCTCCCCACCATGAAGGTATTGACTGAAATTCATCAACGAGATGCTTTATCAAGTCGCCGGGCCCGTAAACATT
>JAGQQC010000158.1 GCA_020426395.1 Planctomycetaceae bacterium | reverse complement strand
TCGATCCCACCGGAAACGTAATTCGGCTGGTAAACCTGAATGAGGAAAAGAAACCCGCTTCAGACTCAACTCAGGAAGAGACCGCAGAAAAAACTGAGAAAAGCCCCGAGACAGAACAAGCAAGCAATGCGAACGACAAAGAAATCAAAACGGTCGCCGCTTCCACGGAGCCCGCACAGGAAGAAGATAAGGACGACCTGAATGCCGTGGGCAACTACCTGGTCAACTTCCCGAAAAACCGGGTCAAAATTGACGAACGCTGGGCGCAAACCTATTCCGTCCCCGTGGCTGTTGACCGGAAATTGCAACAGGATGTCCGATTAAAACGGGAATACCGATTACGTTCAGTTGAAAACGGGATCGCGAGCATCACCTTCAAAACATCGGTGCTGTCCTCTATTCATAACCCAATGATCGCAGCGCAACTGATTCAGAACACTCCCTCCGGAACGATTGAATTTGATCTCGAACGGGGACTGATCGTCAAACGGACTGCGGAGCTGGATAACACCGAGTTCGGTTTTTCCGGTGAGAACAGCTCCATGCGCGCTGTTAGCAAAACAGTGGAGACATTGGTTAACTCAGAGATCAAGCCTGAAACCGAACCAGCCGAATAAGAAATAAGGGCAGGCGGCTTTCTCCCCGATGGCATTTCTCTTCCAGACGTCTGTGCATTGACGCTGGGCTGATTTTGCTTACACTTGAAACCCCCAGTGCGTCTACACTTCTTTTACCGGTGTTTCAGGTTACCTGCGCCGTTATCGCTGCCGCAGAATTCTTTCTGTGGGGGGGAATCACTCCAAGAGGCCTCTCTATCGAGAGCCAGTCAGGTTGATCGGATGGAAAGAGTATCGAGCCGATGAAACGAATCAACATCACCCCGGAAATGAAGAGCCTCCTCATTTCTGCTCGACGGGTTGCCGTGGAAAACGATGCCACCGCTGCGTTGATTCTGGCTGATATTCCTTTCGACTTCACGGAAGTACGAAAATACTTCGAAAAAGTCCGGGTGATCGTCGCTAGCGATAAAGAAGAAGTCCAGGCTGCCGCACGTGAAGACGAAGTTGATGTCGTTCCTTTGATCGATGAACCCCAGACTCGACAACATCAGCTAAGTCAGGCCTTGCTCGAAGCCATCGCTGACGATTTTCTTAATACCGGAGACCAGGTTGTTGCCGTCTACTCGGTTTTTGATAAGGATTCACTCGATTCCCTCAGTATCGTCAATCTCGAAGAACACCTCGCCAAGTTAACAGCTCGGGATCTGCGCCGGTTGGAAACACAAGTTCCGCTCGAAACATTAAGATACCTCGTCGATTTAGCCGTTGAAATCGGTCGGGAAGGGCGAGAAGGGCACAAGGTGGGGACCCTCATGGTTGTGGGGCAACATCGAAAAGTGATGGAATTGTCCCACGAAGCTGTGCATGATCCGTTCAAAGGTTACAAAAAAGACGAACGCATGGTCCGTAACCCGCGCGTCCGGGAAAGCGTCAAGGAACTGGCGTGTATCGACGGAGCCTTCATCTTCTCATCCGATGGCGCCGCAGTCGCAGCGGGTCGAATCCTGGATGCCCCCAAAGTCAACCTAACGCTTTCCAAAGGACTCGGCTCCCGCCACTGGGCAGCCGCCGCCATCAGCAAAGTCACCAGCGCTATTGCGATTGCTGTTTCCGAAAGCTCGGGAACGGTTCGGCTCTTTCAAGATGGACGTGTCGTGCTCCGCATTGAGCCGATGGATCAGGCCCTCAAATGGGTCGATATGGAAACGGAACCACCCGAAGGCTAATTCGCGGGACGATTCCTGGAATTCTCGACTTGCTTCTAGTGCCCAGTTGTGCTGGTATATAGTTCTGCTATGAACTACTACCCGCCTCCTCCAGCCGGAAAATTCTATGATGCCGCGCCTCGCCCCACTTCTTGTTCTGCTCGCACTGACTTTAATCCCGGGACTGGCTAATTCTTCACTCCTTCATGCGGAGGACCCTTTCTACCAGGGAGAATTTGTCTTCCCTTTCCACCCCCAACATAATCACGCCTCCGGACTGGTCGAATGTCCGAATGGGGATTTACTCATCTCCTGGTTCCGAGGTTCGGGGGAACGAACCGCAGACGACGTGCAAATCATGGGGGCTCGCCGTAAAGCGGGACAATCCACCTGGTCCGAGCCATTCCCGATGGCCGATTATCCCGGATTCCCCGATTGCAATTCTGTCCTCTGGATTGATCCCGAGGAACGACTCTGGCTGTTCTGGCCGGTCATTCTGGACAACACGTGGGACAGTTGTCTGACCAATTATCTCATCTCGGAAGATTACATGGGCGAGGGGACCCCGAAGTGGGGACGCCAGAGGATGATTCTGCTGAAACCGAATGATTTCAGCGACGAATATCTCGACAACGTCACCAACGAACTTGGAAACAGCAAACCTCTCAGCAAAGAAACACAGGGTTACCTCGATCACGCCAAAGCGACGGTCAAGCAGAAGCTCTACCAACGCATCGGCTGGCAACCCCGGTGCAAACCAACGGTATTACCGAGTGGCCGAATTCTGATGCCGTTGTACACGGACAATTTCGGGATCTCAATCATGGCGATCAGTGATGATGGCGGAAAAACATGGTATGCCAGCGAACCGCTCTTCGGTTACGGGAACAATCAACCGAGTGTCCTGCGCCGCGATGACGGTACTCTCGTCGCTTTTCTGCGTGATGACGCGTTCTCCCGACGGGTTCGGTATTGCACTTCGACAGACGATGGTTTGACCTGGTCCAAAATCGCCAATACCGACTTCGTCAATCCGGGAACCAGCGTCGATGGCGTTCGCCTGAAGAATGGCCACTGGGTACTGGTCATGAATGAAGGGGACCGCGACCGGCACCACTTGGTGATTGCGCTTTCCGACGACGAAGGGCGTAGCTGGAAATGGAAACGGACGCTGGAAAAACAACCGGGCGGACAGTTCCATTATCCCGCGGTGATCCAGTCCAAAGATGATCGGATTCATATCTCTTATTCCTACTACACGGAGCAGGGAGAGACGATGAAACACGTTCAGCTAAACGAAGCATGGATTCAGGCAGGCAACTGAGCTGGCGGATGAAAATCCCCAGTTCTCGTGAACCTTCCGGGTGCGAATCGCGTCAGAGAGGGGAGAATTCGGGGTGGAAACCAGAAATGGTCCTTACTTTTAGGGGAACTTTCTGTTGATGCCCTGACCCCGGTTCTGTTAAATTACCGCTCAGTTGGCCACGCCGACCGACTTGAAGTAATCCTGAAACCCTCTGATGGGTGACCTTCGCCTTTATTATGCAGGCTTCAGAACAGCCCCAACCGGGTTTCAGGATGAATACTACTGCCTGGTAGTGTAATGGTAGCACAAATGATTCTGGTTCATTTAGTTGGGGTTCGAGTCCCTGCCGGGCAACTTTTTTCAAAAGGCAAAACCTTCTGACGCACGATGCCAGATTGAAGCATTCCAGCGTGTTTGAACTAGCACAACCAGGTTTTGCCGGTAGATTTCAAAAGGCAAAACCCTCTGACGCGCAAGGCTTCCTGAAGCGCGCAAAAGCCTGAGAGCAGGCACAACCGGGTTTTGCCTTAATTTTTTTGCTTTAGCTCCGTCTGTCGCGCCGCTTTCTAAACGTGACGAGCTTTTATTCGCCGTCGTCTGAACCTTCCAGTCGGGAGTTGATTAACTCCTGCACACCGTCCGGGTCGGGCATGCCATTCATGGAAATTTCGACTCCCGACTGTCCCGCGGTAGAAATTCCGATGTATCCGACGTTCATCATCCGTTGAAAAAAGGATTGGCGGATCTGCACATTCCGGACATGCTTAATCCGGACTTCGTTCTCATTTTTGGAGAGCAACCCGGTGCGGTGAATGATCCGCGAGTTGGTAATCGTCAGTTTCGAACTGAGGCACTGCAGATACCAGTAGAGTAACCACAGCCACCCCAGTATGGGAATCAGACAGCAGAGAATGAAATAGAACGGATGATTCTTGAACATCCCCGGATTTTCCTCATACAAAGCCTGCTCGACGACTGCTTCACTCATGACTGACACTCACCTTCTCGAAAATAATTCGGGACTTGAACAGGGGTGCCCCTGATTATAACGAGATTCGCTCGCAGGCGGAAATTCTTGGGGGGTTTTGGAGTGGTGAAACAGAAAGAATCGAAGAGGACTGAATCTATTGCGGCGAGTTTTCCCGGATTTTGGAGATGAGATAATGGCCTGCTCGATACATTTCCCAGAACGGGTGCTGCTTCTCTCTCAACTCCTCCTGATCGGCTTCGATCGTATGCACTCCCCGATTCATAAGGTAATAAAATCGGACACGTTCTGCTGAGGGTAGGGGATATTTCTCGGTTTTTTCCTACTGATCAATATACTGGGTGGCCAATCCCAGAAACTGTTGATTAGCTGCGCGAACAGGTGCATGTTCACCCGCACCGATCACACCTCCTCCCGAACTGAAATAGAGGCTGGTCGTTCCATCCTGCATGGCAACCAAGGTCACGAACTCTTTTCCACTGGTGAATTCCATCAATACAGCATGGAGATGAATTTGTGCACCGATAATTTTCGGTTGCGTTATTTGAAAGTCCGTTTGAAAGATTAAATCCCTCAAGCCGGTGTAGACATCGGCAGGTTCGTTAGAGATGGCCGGTTGGCTCTTATTTTGGGCACGTTGGTTGTCATGTTTTTCGTCTTCGGACTCATTAAGCAACCAAAGGTAATGGTTCTCCATAATCTCCCCAGTGGATTGGTTTGAGATAGACCAGGTGGTCCTAATCGCGGCTTCAGTCGGAACTTCTTCGCGAATGCGATGCTGCAACTCCTTTAGATCTGCTTCCGATTCAATGGCCCCCTCAAACTGAACCCAATAAAACTTTACCGATAAGGTTGTATATTCTATCGATTGAAACCGTGTGTCGCTCGCAAGAATGGCGTCGATCTTCCGAAGAGCGGCCTGCCGCTTAATAGCAAGCGCCGCTTCCTGATCGAGTTGACCGGGAAAGAATAGAATAGAAAACGCGACGAGTGCAAGAACTGACCACAAGAACCGACTTAATCCAGGCCAGTTACCAGGGGTTCTCCAGGCTTTCGTAGTAAAGGTTAAAACACCACCAGACACAAACGCATAAATAAATGAAACAACAATCGAACCGAACAGGTGATATCCCCACCACGCCATCAATAGAGCAATCGATAGTATGCTCACTATGACGAATAATCTCAGCCGTAACTTCATGCTCTCCCCCTAGAATATGCTAACCTTACAACAGTCAAGTTTAGAAATATTCAGATGCAGAGAACAGAGCAATTCTATTCCGCAAAATACTGCAATCGGTGTCCCTCGTCCCATGTCGGTGGTTCCAGCTTTTCAATCATCGAGTGAATGATCTCTTCCGGTACGCGCTGCTCCCGGTTCCGGTTCTGTTGCAGAAGAGTCGAGATCGGTGGTTCCACGTAAACAATTTCGATACGGGCCTGGTAACTGTGGAACAGGTCGATCCATTTACTGCGCATCATCCGGGTCAGGTTCGTGGCGTTGAAGAGGAACGACGCGGATTCACGCAGATAATTTCGACAGGCCGCCTGGGCCTGCTGCGCAATTTTTCCCTGATTATCAGTCGGGCGAACCTTGCCGTCGCGACGGATGGCGTCCATTGAGACCACAGGTCGTTCCTCACCGTGAGCTGCAACCCACGTATCCTTCCCGGAACCGGGCAACCCGGACATCACGGTCACTGTGCAACGGTAATCTTCGTGGGGAGTGAAATAGAGGTCGCTTAATTCTCCTCGATAAAACAGATAGCGGGCATGATCATTCTGGAAGGAATACGGTTTTGTGTAACAGTCGTTTTCCTCGGCGACGAGTTTCCACAAATACAAATCCTCTTCCTCACGAGTCCGCTGTTTCGAAACGCGGCCCCGATAATCGGCAAGCGTGAACAGATGCAACAGCCTGTGATTCAATTTCCAGGAAAGCGAAATCACTTCTTTCTGCGGATCTGTCTTATGAATCAGAAAAACCGGTCGACCATGATAGCGCACCAGTTGGGTAATCTCTTCCCGGATTCGAAACGGAGTCTCCAGGTTCATAAGCAATCCCCGCGCAATCCGTTCTCCTTTTACGGCATGTTTGGGGGATTCAGTTCGTCCCGTCTCTGGATTTACAACGGTCGTCGCAGGTTTGCCGACATCGTGGAGCAGGGCGGTGAACAACAAGATTAGCTGCTCTTCACGCGATAAATCTTTCCATTCATCGAGCTGAAACAGTTCCGCGCAGACGAGCTTCGTATGCGTCCAGACATCCCCTTCGGCATGCCACTGCGCATCCTGACCGCAAGCCGCCATCGCGCGAGCCCACGGTTGTTCCGCGGCCCAGTCGATGATGTCGGCATCGTCGGCCTGCTCGATTTCCTGCCAATGGTTCATGCCCATAAGTCCACACCATCCGCCAGTTGATTCACTTGCATCTGTTGATACTGCCAGTGCTGGCTTTCCTTGATCTTTTCTACAAATTCAGGACGAACCCATTTCGCTCGTTGTAACACTGCGCGATCCAACTCCGTCCGCAAATACAATCCTTCCATCCGGTCATCGATACGCGCCGCCCCCGGATGTTCAAACCTTGCCTGAAACGGTGAGGCCTGGACGAGCGATTCCAGTTCTTTGCGCGTCAATCCACCCCGATGCACGATCGGCACCGTCTGTACCCCGGTTCCTTCCAGCAAGATCATCCGTTCCTGGTAAGGGAGAAACCGGTTTTCTTCTTTGTCATAGATGTCGAACTCGAAGAAATAATGCGGCAAAGCCCGATACTCGACGGTGTGTCGGGCGTACATCCACTCGCCGAACAGAATAAACCGCCCGGCCAACATTTCTTCCAGCACAGACCGCTTCACCATCGCCCATTGCTTGAAGAGATCATACTGCGGATGCATGCCCTCGGTAATCAGATGCCCCCGACATTGCAGGACCAGTTCACCCGATTCCGAAAAATGGATCCCGACATTCGTCCCGTCCAGTTTCTCTTCAACAATCAACGATTCCTCGCGCAGCATTTCCACTGACGCGGCCTCATCCAGATGCCGATCATCGTCCGTCCCCTTCGAACCGAACAAATGCGGAGTACGAGGGTATTTGATGAAATTGCCGTGTGAAGTGCCCATGGGAATTCATGCCGTTTTCATTCGTAATCGAACCAGTAAATCATTCAGCGCTGGTTTTGCGGTGGGATGTTCCGGTAAATGACTATTTTCCTGTACTTCCCGCAGTTCCTGCTCCAACCTGGTGAATTCACGCTCATGAAAAGCGAGATCCGCTTCCGGAAGCACACCTTTTTCCGGACCAGCCTGTTTTAGCTCAATGAGATCAGAAATAGAGGACAGGTTCGCTTCCTCATTCAATCGGATCAAATTGGCTTCCACTTCGCCGGTCAGCATCAAGTGGATTCCGGTTAGCAGCACACGATAAGTATAAAGCAGAGGTTTGACCCGGGGCTGCTGTTCTTTGCGGAACAACTTCCATTGTGTTGCGGCAAAGCCGAGATAATGGTGTGCATGATGCCGGGTGATACACTGTGGAGCCAGCGCAACTAGTTCCTCGTGCTCCGGGCTCGTCAGTTCAACGAGCGGTGAGAGAAGTTGTTCCAGGACATAACCATTTTTGCGTAAAAGGAGAGTGAAGAATTTCTTCACATCGTGCGTAACCAGATCGATTTCCAGGCCATCATAGATTCCCTCCTTCTCAATTGTTTCATCACCTCCCTCTAAACCGATCACTTTTTCCAGCGGTAACACGTGCGTTCCCCGCAAGTCGAAATCCGAGTCGGGTGACGGAAATCCATACAGATGCGCGCCGCTGATCGTCGTAAACACGAGCGGATAGGGATGCGCATCGATATGCTGTTGCAATTTTGGGTTGAGGGTCATGAGAAATTGATTTTATTCTATGCTGCAAACCGTTCCCTGAATGGAGCAATGATTTTTTCCTGTTCGTTGTCGAGAACAGCAAAAGTCACTTTCCGAAATCGGTTCTGGTACCTCGGATCGTTCAATAGTGATTCGGAAAACAATTCAGCAATCTCTGCCGGATCGTTACGGAAAACACCGCACCCCCAGGCTCCGAGAACCAAAGTTTTATATTGATTTTCTAACGCGACATTCAGAACATACTGAATACGCCGTGCCATCACAGCACGTATTTGTGGAATCTTCGGACGTTCATTTTTCTTGATAGCCCCCGCGTTCACAGCGGGAGAAGTAAGAAAGCTGAGCAGATAGGGTTCGTCCCGAAGCTCACCGGAGTCGTGGCGAAAGACGGGAACATGCGGGCTGAGAATCATATGATCGGTATACAAACAGGTCCCGCAGGCTCTATTAGCATCGTAATAGTCCGACTGCGAGATCAAAGAATCGTACAAAGCCGACGACCGAGCCAGACTTTCTTCCTGGGCCTGAGCACCACCGAGAAATCCGCCACCGGCATTTTTTGCTGATGCAAAGTTAAGCGCAAGTACCGATTTGTTCTCTTCAGCGACAACGAGCCGCGAGGCTGACTCCAGTGTCGTTTCATTCTTAACTTCAAATACCGTTTTTCCCGTCTCCGTGACTTGATCTGTTGGTTTTAAGGTTTCCAAATCCTCCGGTCTGTATAGACGTGTCTTTTCGAGGCAACTGGCAATTTCCTGTTGAACATTAACGCGGTCTCCTTGCCGATTTTCATACCAACCTCGCTCGACGATCTCCAGTGTTTCCTGCCCCAACCGCGCACGTCCCGTTCGATTCATTTTACTATTTCCTATCTACTACTACCTACAAAATACCAACAAAAATCTTCTATCTAAAATCACGGGAGACTCTCTCCCAATGCCGACAACCTGGCTTTAACGAGAAACTGATTGGCTCGACCATAATCAGGACGTTCGGGCAACTTTGTTGCTAACGCTGCTTGCTCAAACTCCTGGTGCAAAGCCAGTCGCCATGCTTCGGTTTCTTCCCACGGAATTTCACCATGCTTGATCGACAATAATCGATCCCGTTGACCACCCACATCGACCGCCAATTCTCCAGTCTTCAAAACATGAATCCCGGACATCAACAATCGCAAAAGATGCATTACGTGCTTCCACTTAACGGAACCATGATTGCGTATATCGGCTTGCATCTTCTTGAATTGTGACATCACATATCCGTTGAACGTCTGAAAGACGAGCCGCGAAAGGAAGCATCCCCGGATGTCGAGCAGTTCTCGTCCCAAATCGGTCACAAATTCCACTTTGGGAGAATAGAGCGTCTCCAATACATTCGGGTTCGCTTTCAAGGCGAGCCCGAGGAACTTCTGCAATTCCCAGTAGACCTCCTGCGTCGGATCATGCTCAATCTGCTCGGGTACACCGTACAGCGACCAGTGTAACGTCG